>NZ_CEVYEL010000067.1:0-12439 GCF_982403165.1 Longicatena sp. | reverse complement strand
GAACAAAATCTAATTAAATTATTATTGTCTATAAGATAATTAGATCAAACAAAAGAGATCAACATGGAAAAGAAAAATATTGGATATTATATCGGTATATTCGTTTTAGGTATCATTACCGGGTTTATCATCTTTGAGATACTGCTTTAGAAAAGACAGTAACTCTGTTTCATACATGTATTAAAAAGATAACTGCTATCATTTATAGCAAAAAGAGAGGGATCTTGTATGAATAAAAAGAAAATTGTGTTACTTTCTTTGCTCCTTCTTATGTTTCTTTGTAATCTAACTGCTTGCACGCAAAAGAGTAAAGATTCTGACTCCAAGCCTTATGAAGAACGCATAAAAGCAATTGTTAAATATTCCGGACCAAAAACACTTAAAAAAGATAGTGATTTTGATATTAACGAATACTTGGATGTTTATGAAATGCAAAGCGATAAAAAGGTTAAATTCAAACACGTTGAAGATTATAAGTGGCCACAAAAACTTTGTTATTCTATAGAAGTTGATTGTGGTGACGGTAAACAAAGTTGTGAGTTTTCTACAGAAGTACCAAATTTTTATACTTTCTCAGTAATTGCAGGAAGTTCTGAAGGTGCTTATACGATTAAAGAAATAGATATAACTGTTCAAGATAAGAACTAATGAATTTTTATAAAAAGTGATGGTTGCATCACTTTTTATTATTTACCTATGCTCCATGTCCTTAGATTTTTTACCAATTCCTTATAAACTTTAGCTGCGGAATCTTTACTACAAATATAGTTTTGTAAGATTGATGTAAAATCACTTTGGTTTATCAACATTTCCATTGTAATTCCCGGATTTTCTTCTATTATTGACAGATTATATAGTTGTGTTGTATTTACAGCCTCTATGAGTTCCTTTTTAGCATGATCATAAATATCGAAATCTTTTACATCCTCGCTACACAATAAAGGTACTTTCATATTAGTGTCTAATAATGCCTGTATCCCTTTCTTCGATCGTACCATAGCTAGAAACCGTCTTGCTGTATTCGGGTATTTACACTCTTTTGTTACGGCAAATCCAAACGTCGTAAACGGCGGTGCTATGGTTTCTTCTTGCCAAGATGGCATCGCCATGAAATGTAGATTACCATTTTGATAGGCACCTCTTTTTTCATACTGAAACTTTGTCGATAGTAAGCCACATAAATAATCATCACCATTATAAAAATCCTTTTGCTGTATCAAATCATCCGGCATATCCAATTTTGTATTTATTTCCTTATATGCTTTTAACTGCTTGATTGTCTGCTCTTTAGGAAAAAGATTGGTAAATGGAATTGTTTCCTCTGGAAGTAGTTTAGCGAAAAACGGATATACATATTCTCCCATATGATTATGATAATAACGTACATGACTTTCTGCCATTTGCTCAAAACTAACTAGATCTTCTTCCGACAATTTATTTTTTTCTAACATATCCTTGCGATAACAAAACACCAGTCCCTCCCCAATAACAGGTGTATAATAATCGCTTAATTCCTTTCTCTGTAAACTATTTGGCACATCATATGTATATGACACTTCCTTTATCTCCATGAGCTTATCTTTTAAAAAAGTTGCGTCAATATCGTTCGTCCAGATAATATCTTGTTTGATATCCTGGGTAAAGTAATAAGGTTGTACAACGAAATGTAAAGCATCTTTTTGTTTCGGATAGCTACGATTCCATAAATCGTTTAATTTATCCGCATATGCCTGATGTTCCACCTGAATCAACAGATGCGCATCTTTTTCAGTCATTTCAATCTTTTCTCTTGAAGCATTACTACATGCACAAAGAAACGCTGTTATACCTAACAAAATTAGTTTTTTCATGTCCTCACCTGTTTTGAGTATAACAACTTCTATCATCACATTCTGTCGAATTCACATATGCCTTTTTAATCATCTGTATCCTTCATTTGCGATAACTTTATATAAGCTTTCCCGTATGAAAAAAAGCAAAGATTCGTTTGGCTTTTTCCTGCTTGTATACTATACTATAACTATAGACAAGGGGGTTTTCCAATGAACCATGTTACAGCACTTTATCATGCATTAGAGAAAGAAGAGAAACTCCACCACGATGACATTTACAATTATGCGATTCCTAATGCATGGAATATGTATGGCTATCCGGATAAGAAAAACTTACGCAGCCGTGAAATTCTGGTCAATCCATACCGCTTTTATCTTTTTACTTTGCGCCACATCTTAATGGATGAACAAGGAAAAGTGAAAAAAAGCATTCCTTTTCAAGATGCTAAAGCTTCAAAAGGCAGCTGGCTGAAAAAGTCCAGTATATATTCCCTCATGGTACGTACTGCCACGGCATGGGATCACGATCGTGATGATGCATTGCCACATGATAATTTGTATCATTTAAGTGATAATGGCACTTTTTTGAAGAGTATTTTATTAATTCCCTACTTAAAACGCATGGGTATAAACACCATACTTATGCACCAGCCATTTGCTTTAAGCAAAACACAGACGCCTCATACGTATGCCGCAAAGGAATGTGTGCGTAGTTTTACGGATATAGATGAAACGTTACATGATCCACTTGTACCGGAATTAAATGTTCTGGAACAATGCTTAGCATTTATTGAAGCCTGCCATATGCATGGTATCCGTGTTCTTTTAGAATTTTGTCCAGGTAAGCTTGCCAGAGATAATACATATTATCAGAAACATCCGGAATGGTTTTATTGGATGACAAATGATGAATTGCGAAATTATCATGCGCCGATTTGTAATGCGCTACCGCAAAACACAATACCGCATACGTATGCGTTGAAAGATTTTTATCGCAGCGAAGATGTAAAAGCACACCTAGCTTTCTTCCGTAATGCACCAAAGCCTACGGATATGGATTTGGCTGCTATAGAAAAACTAGAACATATCACGATTGCGCCAATGTTCTCAGATCAAATCAATGCACATTTACCTATTGATGAAGATGGTACTGTATTCCGTTTCTTTGAAGATTTTCATATTCATGTACCAAAAAACGCATTACCTGCAAATTGTGCACCTTATCTAATGCAAGACAGCATTCGTTATGATTTGCATCCGGGAAAAAAGGCTTTGCGTAGTTTATGGGATATGTTAAATGAAACCATTCAATGGTATCAACAAACACTCGGCGTTGATGGTATTTATTTAGAAAAAACATATTTATTACCTGAAAAACTGCAAAAGGAATTGGTGAAGACAGCGCGCAAAGGAAACCGTCATTTTGCCATGATTGCAGAAGATACGCTCATGGAAAATAGTAGCGCATGGGTTGCAAAAGGCTTTGATGCCATTAGTGGAAATAGTGGTTATGAAGAAACCAATATTTGGGATTTCCGTTTCCATACCTTTGCATATCGTTTAAAAGGCAATGCCTGTCCCATGTTTGCGGCTAGTGAATTTTATGATGCCAGAAGGGTATGTTCATTGGAAAATGGTAGAAAACTGATGATTATGTTAAGTGTTATGAATCAATTCTTACCCAATGGTATTCCGATGTTGATGAATGGTGTAGAATGCTATGAGGTACAGCCAATGCAGTTGAGTGAGTATGGGGATAAAAAATATTTGTCTTCTCTGCCAAAAGAAGATCTCCGCTACCGTCAACAAGCTTACTTAGATGCTTACTATTTTAATTATCGTACGCCGGATCTCAATGTTTTACCTTCTTTATTAGAGCGTTGTTGCGCAATACGTAATACATATCTTGATGCCATTAGTAAAGAAGAAAGCTGTATTCCCGTATGGTTTGATTCCCCAAAAGATTTTGGCATTGGGTATAGTTTTGTCTTAGAGGATCGTGCATTAATGGTTATTTGTAATACAAACATTAATACAGCCAGTCATTTACATATCCATACTGAGAATTTATATAGTGAATTGCCTTTTACGGTAGCTGAAATCCATCAAATCTTCTCTACTTCAGACCCTTATATACATGATGTACCGCAGGACTCTTTCCGCAATCTACCATTGGATTTTGAATGTGGAGAAGTAAAGTTTATCGAATTTAAAGCTACCAAATCAACCGATGGACAAATAGTTTAATTCTTGAACAAGATGGTTTTTAGATAAGTTATTTGATGATGATCTTCATAATGAAAATCGACGGTTATAAATATCTTAAATAGAAGTACCCATTTACTTTTTAAAAGAATCGCTATCGATTCTTTTTTTCTGTCCTTATCTATATTATAATGAAACAGGTGATAACATGTATCGTTTAAAAGAAGATCATATGGATGAATTTGAAATCAAAAAAAGTCGTTTCCTATGTTACCTTCATCGTTGTAACAGTGAAGAAGAGGCAAAGACTTTTATTAACAAGATAAAAAAAGAACACCCTAATGCCAGACATCATTGTTATGCCTTTATCATAGGTGAACAAAATGAAATACAACGCAGTAATGATGACGGAGAACCTGCCGGTACAGCAGGTGTGCCCATGTTAGAATGTTTGATGAAACATCAGATGCAAGATATCGTAGCAGTTACCGTACGTTATTTCGGCGGTATCAAATTAGGGGCAGGCGGATTGATACGTGCGTATGCAAAAAGTGTATCGCATGCGCTTGAAAGTGCTTGTCTTACCCGTAAACAGAAAATGTTCGTATATACCTTACATTTTCCATATCATCTCATTGGTAAGATGGATTATCTTTTCCGTTCTCACAATATCGAGGTATCTGATAAGCAATATCAAGAAGATGCTGTTTATACGTATTTATGTGAGCAGCCCTTAGATGATGAAATTTCAGAAATCACCAATGGCGCTTATCTTCCCGTCTTTATCAAAGAATGTATAATAGATGTAGCATTACAAGGTGTAAAAACCAATCTAACAGATTCCTGAGTCTGGATCTTTACATGTTTTCAAATTATGGTGCTTAACATTCCTTATATATATAAAACGTAAATTATTTCTTCTATTTAAAAAAGTTTCCCTTAGATTCTTTTTCATAACAATGAATAAAATTCAATAAAAAGCGCTGTGCTAATGATGCTGGGGCAATCGCTTTAAGTGCTTCATCAAAAGAATACCACTTAGCCTCATCTATCTCCCAATCTGATATGTCTGCCAAAGATGTACTATCTAATAGAACTGCAAAACTTAGCATCAAAGTGTTTGTCTTTTCAAAATATTCACTTTTCAAATAGCGATACGCAACAACCCTTCTGCCTATCTCTTCTGTCATCTCGCGGCACACCGCATCTTCAACACTTTCTTTTTGATTCACATAGCCAGCCACCAAAACATTACGCTGTTCACCATATTGTTGAATCAAAAGTATTTGCTTTTCATCCGGTGATAATGCCACCAGGGATACAGCTGTATTAAATTGCGGAAATATGTATTTCTGACAAGTCGTGCAATATGGAATGCAACCCTCATGTTCATGTTTTTTCATAATTAATGCGTTACCGCATGTACTGCAAAATTTCATAGACATCCTTCCTTCCATCATTATTATAGCCATAATAACAGTAAAAGAAACCTTCACAGGTTTCTTTAATGCATATCCTTCACCATTTTCCACAATTCACTATAAGATACAAAACCAATGGCATCACATTTTTCCTTAGCCACCTGACGCTGTTTCTTTACATTACCTTCATGCACACGGTTCAAATTGTTTTTATCCATCATGTATTGCACATAAGAGAATTTCTTCAATAAGAACCATTTCGCAATGATTTCATTAATTGTTTTTTCACGGTTTTTACTTTCTTCTAACAGTTTTTGTAAATGTTCCTGTTGCCAGGCTCCCATTTCTTTCGCCATTTCATACATCTCATCATAGTTCTCAAATACCTTACTGTCAAGACGTCTTTGAACGATACCGGCTTTCTGATTCTGCATAAAGAATGCAATCACATTTTCCATCATGCGCTCAATCGTATCTTTATTCACTGACATCGCAATGATTTCATTTCGTGTTCCCTCGTATTCATTTTCCGGTTCACTCATTACATAGTACAATGCCTTAGCAATGACATATTCTTCCTTATCTCCTAATGTTAAAATTACGGCCTTTTGATAATCATCAAATTTTCCATATACTACATATGGACAACAAATCGTTCCATGCGGCAACTTAAATGAATCTTTGTAGCGAATGATCTGATTGGCAATTGCCTCTTTATTAATATTCAAGTGCAAATCTACTGCAACTTTCAGATTATGATCCTCTTCAAAGAGTGCTTCTAATACCTCACGTACTTCTTCCTTCCCCTCATCAGCCTCAATGATGGAAAGGTAATCCTCTAGGAATCCATTAAACGTACAAATTCCTTCACCACTTTCACGAATGTCTTTAACCCCATTCAAAATATCATAAATAGCCATAGTTCTCCTCCTTTCCCAGTCGTATTTTACATTTGAAGATCAATGGAACTATGTTGTCTGATGATACAATACTACATCTATAATTTATGAAAAAGTAAATTCATATATTCGTTAAAATCGTATAGAAAGGTATATCTATCTTCATTTTACAACGTTTTTTTTATTTTTCAACCAAAATTTAAGCGTTTTCATAAATATGTGACATAAACTTAAGTTACTTAATAATATTGCAAAACCGTAAAGATGTGTATTGTACTATTATGGACAAGGTAAAATTAACACCATTTGCTTTAACCCTAGGTTTATGTAAGCTTAACTCAGCCTATAATAAATTTCCACCAGCTAAGCTGGTGGTTTTTACGTAATCGCCCCAAGGGGCTCAGATTCAGGCTACGCTTACCAGCGTAACAATACGGTCTGGCATTTGCATTTCTATTTCTTATTACCCGTAAACGGGTCTTCTATATCCAGTGTCAATTGTTCACTTAGTTCATCTTCTTTTAATTGATTTTTTATATATGCTTCAATTACTTTGTCATTCTTTCCTGCTGTATCTACATGATATCCTCTACACCAAAATGATCGATTCCTATATTTGTATTTCATATTCCCCCATTTCTGATAGATCATAATATTACTTTTCCCTTTCAGAAATCCCATAAATCCTGATACGCCAAACTTTACAAAGGGCGAAAACAGAATGTGAAACGGGCTGCTGACAACAAACGGCGGTATGCTCCCAAAGAGGGCAGCATACCGCCTGTTTTGTTGTCAGGGGTTTCCAAAGGGGCTTGCCCTTTGGCACACGACTTTGCTTGCAAAGTGTAGTGTGTTATACGCTCTGTCGGCGTTGCCGTGAACGTTGCCGCCGAGGAGAGCAAGGGCATTTGAAGCGGCAGGAAAACAGGACTGTGATTGCGTGGCGTGAAGCCGCAAGCGCAGGACTGGTTTCATCAGCAGACAGGGCGTATATGAAAAATATTTCCTCAAAATAGAACTAAGAAAATATCAGTTTTTTTATGTAAGTTCAATTCGAGGTTTTTTACGTAGCGTATCTTCATTCCAAGAACTCAAAATATTCGAACTAAGTTTCTGCATCTTTTTTAGTTCTCTTGAAGCCTTATAAATATCCGTATCAAGATATATTTGCGGTAATATTGTAACATTCGTTTGTTGTTTCAATGCTAACGGATTTTCGCTATTACCTTTAAGAAGTTTAACATATTCGCCAAATATTGCAGGACAGTTCTTCTCCAATAAGGCAGGAATGGACGGATATACAATTTTGTTAATTATATCACTGGCCCAATATCCCGTTATTGATAAGTCAACTGGGTTTACATATATGTGATTATAAAAGTCAATGTCAATTATGCTCCCATGAATCGTGCCTACTCCACCAATTCTTTTTACTATATCTGCAACTCGTTTTTGAAATGAAGTAAACTTGTCAAGCGGCGTTTTTATTGTAGAAATCATAGCGTCCATATTATCATAATAATACTGAATATCTGGAATTTCCAACTTTTTCATAGCACCGCCATTAAGTATGGTAAGGCTACCATTTCTTGATTGATGAATAAAACAGTAATACCCCTTCTTTTTCAGCATATAAAGTACATTTACTTCTCGCTGAAATGTTATGGATATATTCTTTCCTCGGTAGAAGTCATTGTACTGCTCACTTGTAACCTCAAATATGCCATCCTCATAATCGGAAAAACAGTCATAATCGTTATCAATTAAAAAAGTTTTCAAATGAGGATCCTCACTATGGTATCCCACTTGATTGTCCGAATAGACTCTGTACTCACCATCATCATAGAAGAAATTCCTGTGGGTATGTCCACTTACATAAACATAGTTTTTGTCAGGCTCCGCTTCTCTGCACCAATCTTTTTTAGGCGTATGTGTTAAAATAATCGTGTTCTTATTTATTAGAATGGGGCGCAAACGATTATACAAATCTTCAAAAATTTTAGATTCTTTTATTTCAGTAGTCCTGTCCACAGTCATTCGATAAATGCCGTTATCGGCATTAAATTCCATATTATATCCCGAAAATCCCGATCCGCCGAGAATTACATATCTTGCACTTCGCAAGCGATCAGCAATTTGCGTTTTATTCATTTGGCACAAATCATGATATTTAATCAGGTGTGTTCCTGTGTTCGGATCAGCAAGTAAACCGCAATCTTCTTTGTAAAGAAGATCGTTATGAAGTAAATACATACCATATTCTTCTAAAATAGTTCGATACTTTGAAACGATTTGTTCTATTTGAAAGCCCGGAAAACTCCATAACTCATGATTTCCAAGCGTAAACACAATCTGTGTTTTCCGACGTAATGTTTTGGAAAGAATCTTTACAAATAACTGAAATATTCCAATATCTGATGCTACATCACCGTCAATCAATAATAATCTTCCTGCTTCATTAGCAATAGTATTAACTATTCTTTGAATCACATATATAATATCTTCTTTTGAACGACAGCCTGCATTTTGTATTCTGTGCATAAGATGAAGATCTGAAATATAGTGAACTCTTTGGCATTTGTTATCAAAAGCCAGATCAAAATTTGATAAGTCTCGCCCCGCTACTTCTGATACCAAATCTCTTGAAGATTGAAGAACTAAAGCAGTTTTAGATTCATTTTTTTCAATACACTCAAAGGATTCTATGACGTTCAAGTTGATCACATAAGTATCATATTGTAGGCCAAACTTTTCACATAAGCTGCTTTTCATTTTTGCGCCTGTAAAGTCAATAAAATCCCACTGAGCTAAATTGTCAAGCCCATCACAAAAAAGCAAATCTGCATTAGATAGGTTTCCTTTAAGAAAAACAACAAAATCAAAAAAATACTTAAATGTATGATTATATTCTTTAAGTATGCTACCAGATTTGTTGAGCCACTTCTGAACTACATAAAATTTCCCATCATGATAGTATTTTTTTACAGAATATGTGACTTCCATATCTGCATGAATCGGAAGCTTTGTTGTTTCATCAACGATATACCTGAAAAAATTCTCATTACATTCAAGTGCGCCTGATAAATCGCAATATGTTAAATCCCTATTTCGATAATCAATAAACTCATCAAACGTTTCAAAATATCTACAAATTGTCGTGATTGGAAAATATTCATTACCTTTTTGATATCCTTTAATTTCTTCGCAATAGTAGTGCGTTTTCTTGTCAAAAAATGCTTTTGAATAAAAATCAATCTCTCCCTCTTTCAAGAGACGAATATACTCTTTTAATTTCTTCTTATGCTTATATATTGTCCCCTTTGCTCCTGAAGAGTAATTGAATGATTGCATAACATCGTCAGAATCATATATTGAACATAAAGCATTTATCATTTTGTATTCAGGATAAGCACCGGAGGACATATACTCCATAATAATAGAGAAGCGTTGTTTATCCTTGACATCTGCGAAAATATACTGAAAAAAGAAAAAGCTGACATCAACAATGGAAGCAATCTTAGATTTTTTATAATTTCCCACGACTTTTACTAATTCATCATAGCTACTACAATTGTTAAATTTTTTGCTCCACTGTTGACAATATTTATGAATTAGCTTTCCTTCCTCATAATTCTTTTTTTCTTCGTTTGATAATGACAACGAATAATCGTCTATTGTATCTTCGATAAACGCTTTTCTTGCCATTAAGGTTTTTGCGTTATTTTTTTTAGAAATAGATATTCTCGAAAAAGGGCAAAATGTATAGCAAGCATCATCATAAATATCCCCATTTAAGAAGTCAAAATAAGAATCAAAATTATCAAACGATAGAAAAACGCCTCTTTTTTGTTCCACACCATCTGCGTCCAAATAAATTAGCGTTTCTTCAACGAAGAAAGAATTAGAAATAATGTCAAATCCTCTTTTCCCTGTTATGCGAAAACCTGCTTTTCGTTCAAAAGTTACAAGCTGAATATCGTTCTTATATTCTTCTGGGACATCAAAAACCCGAATTTCTTTTTTCTTTAATTGTCTGATTATTTTCTTTATTTCTGATTGTGCCACACTATTTTCCTCCTTTCTCTGCCTGCTCAATCATCTTTTTCGCCAGCTTTTGAAACAGGTCGGCGGCCTCCTCGTCCATCGGCGCAAGTTGTCCGATCTGTCCGGCAATCATTGCTGTTACATCATCAACGGAAATCGGTTTTTGTTTCTGTTCTACCAATGCGTCCCGAAAAGTCTGGAACATGGCGGCGGTCACAGCTTCCCCCGGCTGTTCCCCGTTGTCAATGTCTTTCTTAATATCCCGCAGGATAGCAAGGAACATGCTCTTGATTTTCTCAATCTCCGCTTCGTGTTCCCCTATCTTCTGGGCATTCAAAAGCTGTAAATCCTGCCTTGCGTCTGCCCGGTGTTCCGGGTGTTCTTTCATCAGGTTGGACAAAGAAGCCGTTGCAATCTCGATTAGCTGGTTTCTTGCTGTTATCTCCTTTGCAGCCGTATCCTGAAAATAAATCCGTATCAAATCTATCAGCTTCGGAAAGTTCTTGTGTTCCAAAAGGCGGTTAAGGATTTGCACATCGACTGCGCCCGTCACAAGCCCCCTCACGGCTCCCTCGGATAAGCCCAATTCGGAAATATCGTAGCTTTTACGGACGCTCACGGTGGACAAGCCCAGTATGTAGTCCGTTGATACCTTAAATTCCTTTGCCACGCCTATGAGAATATCACTGCTGACCGTTCTTGTTTCGCCGCTGACAATCCGGCTCAACTGAGAAGCAGAAACGCCTATCTTTTCCGCAAGTTCCTTTTGTGTGATGTGGTTTCCGTTACATAAATCGGAAATCCGCTGTCCGGGTGTTCCGGGTAGAGCCATAGACACGCACCTCCTCCGCAGATTTCCATTATACAGCAAAATTGCAAAAATGCAATTCTCGCAAAATTCCGGGGATTACATTTTTTTCGTGTAGACTTAGGGTAGTTCATCGATGGACAGCAACTTGAAAACAGAATGACCGTCCGAAAAGGAATATCCGGCGGGGGAAGCACCGCAAGGAACCGACTTCTGGACACTTTGTCCAGAGATCACTTCGGGACAAGTTGACCCGAAGCTGTGGGGAGCGTACCAACACCGGAAATCCTTTCGGGGAGAACGGCAACGGCGGGAGTGCTGTAACTGTGAGGACGGCAACTGCATTGTCCTTGACGATGGAGACACCTGCACCTGCCCTCAGATGATTTCTTTCTCGGTCTGCTGTAAATGGTTTCGGTGGGCGGTCTTGCCCCTTGCCGGGACGTTGGAAGCAGAGATTTACCGGGATAGGGACTTGAAACGCTGTACAGTCTGCGGCGGCGTGTTCATCCAAAAATCCAACCGGGCTAAATACTGCCCCGGCTGCGCCGCCAAAGTTCACAGGCGGCAGAAAACAGAAAATGAACGGAAAAGGAGGTCTGCTGTGGACAGTTAAGAGCGAAAAAAGCCTTGATTTACAAGGCTTCGCAAGCCCTAAACCGGGGCGGGTGGTATAAAGTATCGCCCACTCCGGAAAATAGGTTTTTAACCGTCCATAAAATACGCTATGACAAGCACGATTTATATTCATCAGCCGGAAAAGGCGTTCAGCTTCACCCGGCTCCCGAATTTCCTCTTTGAAGCACCTACATTCCAGCCTCTGTCCAACGAAGCTAAACTACTGTATGCCTTTATCCTGCGGCGGGCGGAGTTGTCCCGTAAAAATGGGTGGGCGGACGAGTACGGGCGCATTTACCTGTACTATCCCATCTGTGAGGTGGTGGACTTGCTCCACTGTGGGCGGCAGAAAGCCGTCAACACCCTGCGGGAGTTACAGTATGCGGAGTTGATTGACATTAAGAAACAGGGCTGTGGAAAACCCAACTGTATTTACCCGAAATCCTATGAAGCGGTTTCAAACGCTGACTTCAAGAAATCCGATTTTGGAACGCCCAAGGTCTGAAAACCATATCCGACAAGTTCGATAATCAATCCTCTTGAAGTACGGAAACTGGACGGTATATAGAAATACAAAGATTAAAAATATTTTATTTATATCCATTTCATTCC
>NZ_CEVYEL010000066.1:0-12513 GCF_982403165.1 Longicatena sp. | reverse complement strand
TGTTACCTCCACATTCTTTTTTATTTTGAATGTCCGCAAAATCCGTCCTACATCATTAATCTTCGTATCTATCATATAAAAACCGCTATGTTCTAAAATATCCTGTAGTTCACCGACTTCTTGCATATATGCTTCCATTTCTGTATCGCTGCAATCGCTCATTTTTTCATACAGGTTCATCATTTCCTGCTCTAAATCAAACAAATGTGCAAAGGCATCCTGTAAAACATTCTGTATGCTCTTCCCTTTTGTTAAAACCGTATGTTGATCCAAATAGCCTACGGTAATACGATTGCACCATTCTACTGTTCCCTCTTCAGGAACTAGCTTGCCTGTTAAGATATTCAAAAAGGTTGATTTTCCTTCGCCATTTGCCCCAATTAATCCAACATGTTCTCCATTCAACAAACGAAATGATACATCCTCTAAAATTTGTCGCCCGCCAAAGCTATGAGATACATGGGATACATTCACAATACTCATACCATTCCTCCATTATTCATTACTTTCTATAACATCTTTTGCTTGATTAGTATAGCATGCTTTTCCCCTTCCCAACAAGTCTTAAAAGCATGTACAAACTGATATGAATGGTCTTATTTTGCTATTCTTTAGATTTCTTAATGAAAAGATCGGGTAAAATTACGAAAGCGTAAGAGTATTTTAAAAAGAAGTTTGTTATAATAATGATAAGCGAGGTGATTGCATGACAGAAGTAAAGCATGCAGAAGAAACCGTCGATTTACAACATGGTCTTTCTCATGAGCAAGTTGCTAAACGTGTTGCAGCAGGGTATGTAAATGTACAAAATGATCGTATCACTAAAAGTTATCAGGAAATCTTTAAGGATAACCTGTTTACCCTCTTCAATCTCATCAATGCGATACTTGCCGGAATGATCATTTTCATCGGTTCTTATAAAAATTTGTTATTTCTCGGTGTAGTTCTCTCTAATTTAGTCATTGGGATTCTACAAGAAATTCGTGCCAAGCGTGTTTTGGATAAACTTTCTTTAATCACACAACCGTATATTCGTGTTTTACGTAATGGTGAATTGAAGGAATTGCATATGGACGATCTAGTGCTTGATGATATTACCTATTTACATACTGGATCACAAGTGTGTGCGGATGCTATCATTCGTGAAGGCAAATTAGAGGTAAATGAATCCTTAGTGACCGGAGAATCAGATATTATCCTTAAGAATGTTGGAGATTCCTTATATTCAGGAAGCTTTGTCGTTAGTGGAAATGCAAAGGTGCAAATACACCATGTAGGCAAAGACAATTATGCGCAAACCATCATGGCAGATGCTAAGACATTTAAAAAGCATAAATCGCAGCTTCGTGATTCAATTAACTTTATCATCAAAACGATTGGTATCGCCATTATCCCCATCGGTATATTATTGTTTAGCAAACAATTGTTTATCACAAAAACTCCGTTTGCAGATGCCGTTGTTTCTACTGTGGCAGCATTATTAGGAATGATTCCAGAAGGTTTAGTACTTTTGACAAGTGTTGCGCTAGCTGTTGGCTCTATTAATCTAGCAAAACGTAAGACCTTAGTACAAGAATTGTATTGCATAGAAACACTGGCTCGCGTTGATACCTTATGTTTAGACAAAACTGGCACCATTACAGAGGGTAACATGCGCGTAGAATCCATCATTCCCTATGCGAAGCATCCCTATACTGCGGAAGATATTTTAGCAAATATGATGGAAGTTTTAGACGATGACAATTCAACTGCTATGGCAATTCGCAAATATATCAAAGGAAAAAGTAACACCTTTACATGTATTGAAAAATTATCTTTTTCCAGTGCACGCAAGCTCAGTGCTGTCACATTTAAAGAAAATGGCACATATGTGTTAGGTGCCTATGAATTTGTCAATGGAAACCAAAACGCTGCATTACAAAAAGAAATAGCCGAACAGGCAAGTTTGGGTAATCGTGTCTTAGTGTTGGCACATAGTGATGTTGCCATTGAAGAGGAATGTATTGATAAAAATAATACGATTATAGCACTGCTTATCTTGAGTGATCCGATTCGTGAAGAAGCACCAAAAACTTTGGATTATTTTCTTTCACAAGGTGTTGATGTAAAGATTATCAGCGGTGATGATCCGCGCACTGTTCACGAAATTGCTCATAAGGCACATTTAAAAAACTATGATAAATATATTGATGTATCTACCTTGTCGGATGAGGAGATATTTGATGCGGTAAAAACATACACGGTTTTTGGACGCGTTAGTCCGATGCAGAAAAAGCTGATGATCAAAGCTTTAAAAGAGCAAGGACATGTTACTGCCATGATTGGTGATGGTGTGAATGATGTTATGGCGTTAAAAGAAGCTGACTGTAGCATTTCCGTAGCACAAGGTAGTGAGGCAGCAAAAAACATAGCCAACCTTGTTCTGCTTGATAATAATTTTGCTAATATGCCCGTGATCGTTGATGAAGGAAGACGTGTCATTAACAATATACAACGTGCAGCATCCTTATTTCTAGTAAAAACGACCTTTTCAACCATCCTCAGTATTCTGACACTGTTCTTTATCCAACGTTATCCATTTGAACCGATTCAACTGACCTTAATTTCTTCTTTGACGATTGGGATCCCTTCTTTCTTCTTAGCTTTAGAAGCCAATCATGCCAAAGTGAAAGGCAACTTTTTATTAAATGTCTTAGGACGCGCATTGCCAGGAGCTTTATGTGTTGTCTTAAGTATCATTTATGTTAATATCCTATCTTTACTCATGCCGCTTACACCAGATGAGATGTCAACGATGTGTGTGTTGTTAACGGGAGCAAATGGCATTATTGTATTATATCGTGTCTGTATTCCATTTACACGAAAACGTTTTATCATCTTTACCTCAATGTCCATCTTCTTTATCCTTGGCATTGTCTTCTTCCCTAGCCTATTCTCCTTGGTTCGCTTAGACTATCTGCCATTCCTTTGTACAATCGGCGGTATTGCCGCAATCCCATTTGTTATGGATTTCTTCTTTCGCTTCTCCCATTACTTTAAATTAAAACAACGCATCATCAATATAGGTAAATAAACTGAAAGGTTTCTTGTTTTCACTCTTGATTTCAAACACTTCTCATCGCTCTTCTTTGTCTAGATTCTAAAATAATATGATTTACGAGGAATGGAAAACAGCCGTGTCTTGTTACAACGGCTGTTTTCTCATTTATGCTTTATTATTATCAACAAACTCATCTTGTGATCGATGTTTACGCATGATGACAAGACCAATAAGGAAGAAAGTAACAGCAAATAATGATAAGACACCATATGTCTGCCACACTTTCGTCCAAGTCCCTGTATCCACCTGCATTTGCGAAGTCAAAGCATCATTTAAGTTCACATACCAATACGAAGGTAATAGCTTCGCAAACGTGAGAATGCCACTAGGAATCAAATGCTGGGGCACAAAAGCTCCTCCTAGGAAACTGAACCCTAACGATACAACATTGCTAATGCCATTCATCACATCTTCTACATAGCGCACGGTACACGTAAGCGCTGAAAACATAAATGCTAATGTTACCGTCATAATAGCAAATAGTAATGAGTTCAGTAACAATAACATACCACTAGTATTCATCATGACATCTCCATTAAAGATAAAGATAACAACGATCATGATAAGCCATATTATAATACCAAACAAAATATTCGATAACACTAAAAAGGAATTCATATGCAAACTGGAAGTAGGTGATACACTGTTTCGTTTCAAGATTTCTGAACGATATACACTATGCATGGTTAAACCAACAACCATTAATATGATAGCCAATAGCACATAAGACATATAATTAAAGTACATGCCTCTTGTGACCACTTTCATATTTATGCGTTCACCACTTGATAGTTGCATTTTACTTTTGACTTTTAAATCTGCATCTGCCCGCTGTTTTATTTGTGTTAAGGTTTCATTCGGAAACTGTGCTTGATATGTGTACACCCGTTGCAAATAAGCATTCATCTGTTGTTTTAACATCATTCCCTGCGCACTGTCAGGCCGTTGTGCAACATCTAGTAAATTTTCTTTCCCTTTGCGAAAAGCATGACCAAATCCCTTGGGCACCTGCACAACCGTATCTACCTCATCATAAAACAAAGCATCTTGTATTTCAGAAGTGCTGCTGCCTACCTGCTTTATTTCTGTCTTCTCATGCAGATACTCCTTTAGTAGGGCACTTTCAGCAGATTGATCATGATCAATGAAGGCAATGTTCGTTTTCACACTCTCATAAGCGTCTGGCATACTATTATTCGTTTGCATATAGGCTGTAAACAAACCAAAAACAACCGTAAAGATAACCAGATACGTCAAAATGCTTGTTTTTTTATCATAAACGATTTTGAAGTATAATTTCACGATATTCATTTACTGCACCCCCAAACTCTGATAGCGTGTTTTACGCAAAGAACGATAACAGATGAGATAACATAACAGAGAGAATATCAATAAAGAAAACAGATTCAGATAATAGCGTTCACCTACTCCATAATAATATAACGAATATAAGGCATCCGTAACCATGTTAACAGGATTAATATATGCCAAGATAGGAGCATGTACCTGAACCAGATATTTCATCTGAACCATCATCATACCTGCCAGAAAACTTCCCAACATAGTAATAGAGGTCAAAACACCGGTTTTGGTTCCTATATCTTTTTGAGGTAATAAAATTCCAATTAACAGTCCTAAACCATTGCCGGCAAGAACACCCATAAAGATGGCCAAGACAACAAAACCTAATTGGTTACCAAAATCCACTTGTAAGATCGTATACATATAGAAGAAAACGATGCTTAGAATGGTCATTTGAAAGACAATGTTTAAAAAGAGATCAATAAACAAATTTAATCCTTTATGTGTTGGTGCAATTGCTATACGAGCAGCCGTAGTGCTTTGATTTGCCTGCAAGGAATACATGGAATTAATTGCCCAATAGCCTCCAAATAATGCATTCATCGCTAATAAAGTATAAAAGAAGATACAGGATAGATTCGTATTTTCCTCATTGTTTGTTTTGATAAAATCATGCGTATTGGTAAACGTCTGCATAAGTTGTTCTGGGGTACTGCCGGCTGCTAACAGCTGCATGGCCATATGCTCATTTTGGGTATATTCATCAAAGAAATTTTGTGTCATCGTCTGTTTGATTCCGGTTTCTTTAACTAAGATGGTTGTTTCATCACCAATCGTGATCATCGCGTCTACATCGCCCTTTTGCAGTAATTGTTTTCCTTTTTTTGTTGAGACTTCCTGCACCTTAAACATTGGCGTATCTTCCATTCGCAAGGATTTGAGTGTCTTTTGCAAGGTGGTATTCTTTTGATAAGCAGTATTATCAATCATCGCAATGGAAATTGTTTCAAATGTTGTTAGGTCATATGCATGACGCAACACCGCTCCAAATAGCGTTGTCAAGATAAGTGGAAAAAGCAATGTCCAAAACATCAAAGGCCGATTCATGAACATACACTTTGCCCGGTATTTTAAGATATGCAACATAAGCTTCCCTCCTAATCACGCAACTGTTTGCCTGTGATTTCCAGGAAAACATCATTTAGCGTTGGTGTTTGCGAATAAACTTTTCCATAGCTGATATCCTCTTGAGCAAAATAATCCATCAGATTCAGCATATTCCGCTTACCCTCCATAAATTTCACCTGCAGTGTATGCGAATGATAAGAAACATCGTATACATTTGCTATACCCTTTATCTCTTCTATCTGTCTTAGCGATATGGTCACCTGTTCCACTTCTACTTTTTCTTTCAACATGATATTCGCCTTTAATTCTTCCTTACTGCCACTGGCAATCATTTTGCCTTTATCCATAATGATGATACGATTACATAGTTCTTCTACCTCTTCCATATAATGAGAAGTATAAACGATTGTCGCTCCTTCGTTGTTTAAGCGGCGTATTCCTTCTAAGATAGCATTACGACTTTGAGGATCTACGGCTACGGTCGGCTCATCCATAAAGATCAGCTTTGGCTTATGTGCAATACCACAAGCAATATTCAAACGTCGTAATAATCCTCCACTTAATTTTCCTGGTTTAAACTTACGATATTCATCTAACGCCACAAAAGCAATCGCTTCATCAACTAATTTTTTGCGTTTTGCTTTATCACGTATATATAGTCCACAGAAATAATCAACATTATCCTGGACATTTAATTCATGAAAAACTGCTACATTTTGCGGAATGATACCAATATCTTTTTTACTATCATAAGCATCTGGTGTCATTTCTTTATCAAATATTTTAATCTCACCTTTATCAAAACTCAACAAAGATAGCATGCAGTTAATAGCTGTTGTCTTACCACTGCCATTTGGGCCTAATAACCCTAAAATTTCACCTTCTTCTACTTGCATATTAAAATGATCTAACGCAATAACATCCTTATAACGTTTTACTAGGTTTCTTACTTCTATGATCATATGTGATTCCTCCCTTTGCATAGCTACAGTATACGAAAGTTTCATGCGCAAAAACAGTGTATATCTTCACAACCGCATATGACAGATGTCATATTTTCATTTGTAACTAATAAAAAAGCATGCTAAAATCATAGTATATCGGAGGATCATCATGAATATCTTATTAAACGATCTATTGCTACTCTTTATATCTGTTTTATTTCTCATATTTGAAGAGATTGATGTTTCTACAACCACAGCACTTCTTTGTGCTATCATTTTAGCGGCAACCTCTTATTTATATTCAGATAAAAGATGGACATCTTTATTACGTTTATGCTATTTGATTTTAACTGTATGGAATAGGGCTTTTTTTTATACGCTCCCACTTTTATTTTATAATGCTCCGCTATGGAAACAAAAAGAATTAAACATTCCATGCGTATTGCTCTATTTGTTACCCATGATCTTTCATTTGAATTTTCATTATCTTGGATTTGATTTATTATGGTTATTAGCCATGCTGTTTTCTTTGTTATTAAAACAACAAACACTTTCGCAGCAGCAATTGGAACAGGATTATAAAAAACAGCGTGATACATCACGTGAACTAGCGATGATCTTAAGTGAGAAAAACAAAAATTTGTTAATTCAACAAGAACAAGAAGTACGCATTGCCACCTTAAATGAGCGCAATCGCATTGCTCGTGAAATACATGACAATGTGGGGCATCTTCTCAGCAGTGCCTTGTTACAAATTGGCGCTATCCAAGCCATCTTTACGCAAGAAGAGTTACAAGAACCATTAACAAATCTTCGCTCAACCATTTCTACCAGCATGGACAGTATACGAAGCAGCGTTCATAATCTCCATGATGATGCATTGGATCTTCAAGCGGCACTACAAACACTGATACAAAATTTCACCTTTTGTAAGGGAAATTTCGTATATGATGTAACACATTCCATGTCACAAGAAATGATTTATCATATCTTAGCTATCGTAAAAGAATGTATGAACAATACCATGAAACATTCCAACGCAACTGTCTTTACCGTTACTCTTCGAGAACAACCTACGTTTTATCAGCTTATCTTAACCGACAATGGGACTTCTATCAAAAAACAAGATACGGGGATTGGTTTAAAAAACATCCGCGAACGCGTGGAAACCATGCATGGCTTTTTAAACATTCAAACAGAACAAGGATTTTGTCTTTTTATTACTTTGCCAAAGGAGGAAATAGCGCATGAGAATATTAATTGTTGATGATGATGCACTGGTATGCAGTTCATTAAAAACTATTTTAGAAGCTAAAAACATACAAGTAGATGCTATTGGGAATAGCGGTGAGGAAGCAATAGCGTTATACCGACAATATCAAAGCGATGTATTGTTAATGGATATCCGAATGGAAAAGATGAATGGCGTAGAAGCTAGTGAAGCTATTTTAAAAGAATTCCCACAAGCGCGTATTTTATTTCTGACGACCTTTAGTGATGATGAATATATCGTAAAAGCTTTAAAGCTAGGTGTGAAAGGCTATATTCTGAAACAAAATTTTGATAGCATCGTATCTGCTTTAGAAGCCGTTTATGCTAACCAAAACGTCTTTAATACTGAAATTATTGAAAAATTACCTGATTTACTAAATAATAGAGATACAGCAAAAGAGCAATATGATCTAAATGATCGTGAGCAACAGTTTATTTCTTTAGTAGCTAATGGATTGAATAATAAAGAAATTGCTGAGACCTTGTTTCTTAGTGAAGGTACGGTGCGTAATTATTTAAGTAACCTTTTAGATAAATTAGGATTGCGTGATCGCACACAACTGGCTATTTTCTTCTATCAGCATCTAAAATAAAAAAGTATCGTACGATACTTTTTTAATAGCAGGCAATATTGCTATCAGTACGTGATTCACAGCCACCGACATACACACCATTCTCCATGCGCATAATCATTTGTCCACGTCCAAAACTTGACACCTCTTCTTCCACACAAATTTGGTGTCCACGTTTGCGCAGAGCGTCAATGATCGTAGCATCAAAGCTTTTTTCAACCCGGAAAGTTTTATCCTTGATCCATTGCCAACGAGGCGCATCCAATGCCATTTGTGGATTTAAATGAAAATCAATCAGATTCATTGCCACTTGTACATGTCCTTGCGGCTGCATATAGCCCCCCATAACGCCAAATGGACCTAAGGCTTTTCCATTTCGTGTAATAAAGCCGGGAATAATCGTATGATAACTTCGTTTTTGTGGCCGCAATACATTGACATCGGTTTCACATAAAGAAAAATCAGCGCCACGATTTTGTAAAGCGATACCAGTATCTTTGACAACGATTCCACTGCCAAAGCCCATGTAATTGGATTGGATGAAAGACACCATATTCCCCTCACAATCAGCCGTACATAAATAGACAGTACCACTTTTATAAGGCATAGCTACTTGCGGCATTAACGCCTGCTCCTGTATCTGACTTGCCCTCATCTTACCAAATGATGCATCAATCATTCTTAAGACATCGGGATGTGCAGCCCCAGGATCACTGATCGTCGCCATGCCATCGGCAAATGCCATTTTCATTGCTTCAAATTGATGATGAAACATTTTCTCATCGCGTTTTTCAAAATGAAATTCTTTTAACGTATTCAGTGCATGTAAGGCTACGATACCTTGACCGTTTGGTGGTAATTCCCATATATCATGATCATGATAATGTACATGCAACGGTTCTTGCCAAAGAACCTCATGTGCTGCTAAATCTTCATATCGTAAAAAACCATGATGTTTTTTGCTGTCAGCATCGATCGCTTTTGCTAATTCTCCTTCATAGAAGGCTTTCCCTTTTGAATCGGCAATCATTTGCAGACTTCTCGCATGATGTTTTAACACCATGATGGATCCAGGCTCTAGTGATACTCCTTCTTTATGAAAAGTGGCAAACCATTCTTGAAAAGCATCTTCATTTCTATGACTTTTGAATCGTTCACATGCCTGTTTCCACATGCGAGAAATTTCTGGCGTTAAGGGGAACCCATCTCTTGCATAACGAATAGCTGGTTCTAATACTTCTTTAAATGGTAAAACGCCAAAACGCTCATGCAATTCTGTCCAGGCTTTGACTGCCCCAGGTACGGTTACTGGTGTCCATCCATCCGTAGGCATGCGTGAAATATTTCCATGCAGATCTTTCACTTTTTCAATGGTGATTCCTTGTGGTGAGCGGCCGGAAGAATTTAAACCATACATTTTATTTTTAAACCATACGATAGCAAAGGCATCTGAGCCTAATCCATTCGCTGTTGGTTCTACGACTGTTAATGCAGCCGCTGTCGCAATAGCTGCATCTATTGCATTCCCGCCTTTACGCAACATTTCTAAGCCAGCAGCACTTGCTAAATTGTGACCTGTACAAACCATCCCATTCCTCGCTATTACCGGATAGCGATTGGATGCATACACCTGATGATGTACATCAAACATAAAACTTCAACCCCTTTTCTTCTTCATCATTATAGCAGTTTTTTTCAACGTGTCGTAGTGATTTTTACGTTTTTCATTCATGATTTCTGCTCCTTGCGTTAACCTTTCGTATTTTATTTCAATTTCGTATTTTCTTATGCAGAATGAGTTGTCAAATGAGTTTTGATTTCGTATAATGAAATTCGTATGAATTTGAGGTGAACGATATGAAAGAATATTGGGAGTTGTTTTACTCCTTTGCTAAAATTGGGGCCTTTACGTTTGGAGGTGGCTATGCAATGCTACCGCTTATTCAACGTGAAGTTGTTGAAAAAAAGCATTGGGCAACAGAAGAAGAGATTATGGATTATTATGCCGTAGGACAATGTACACCCGGTATCATTGCCGTAAATACCGCTACCTTTATCGGCTATTACAAAAAAGGCATTATCGGCGGTATCTTTGCAACTTTGGGTGTGATATTCCCTTCGATTGTAATCATCTTATTAATTGCTTCGCTGTTGCAGAACTTTTCCGATTTAGCAATTGTACAGCATGCACTTGGAGGTATTCGTGTTGCTGTTTGTGTATTGGTTTTGAATGCCGTTATCAAATTGTTTAAGTCCGGAGTTAAAGATTTCACAGGTACTTTGATTTTTTGTCTGGCTTTATTACTAGCGTTTTTGCAGTTGATACCAACTATTGTAATCATCATTACAGCAGCTTGTCTTGGTATTGGCATTCAGCTATATAAAGCCAAAAAGGAGGTAAAATCCTCATGAGTGTTTATCTTGCATTATTGATTGAGTTTTTCAAAACCGGTCTATTCGCTGTAGGCGGAGGCCTGGCAACGGTTCCTTTTCTATTTGAACTCATAGGCAAATATCATTGGTTTACCAGCGAAATGCTTGCAAATATGATTGCTGTATCTGAAGCAACACCTGGTGCAATGGGCGTCAATATGGCAACCTATGTTGGATATCATGTAACTGACAGCATACTTGGTGGTATTTTAACTACGCTTGCTTTAGTAGCACCTAGTATTATCATTATTTGTATCATTGCACACTTTTTAAAGAAATTTAAAGATAGTGCTATCATTCAACATGCATTTTATGGTTTACGACCGGCAGTCACTGCCATGATTGCATCTGCCGGCTTAGGAATTTTTATGACAACCATGTTTAAAAATGAGGAATTTCATTTTCAAACGTTCCTAGACGCAATTCAATATGTACCACTTATCATGTTCATCGTGGTATTGTGCTTGTCCCGTAAATTCCCTAAGCTTCATCCCATTGCCTTGCTTTGCGGATGTGCCTTAGCTGGTATCGTTTTACAACTATAAATTACAAACAGCTGCCTAAAGACGTCGTGTCCTAATGCAGCTGTTTTTCTATGCTATTTCTTTGCTTCATCTTCCTTTTGAAAACAAATAATCGGAATCATTCTTTCCTCTTTTGTATAACCAGCATGACTTCCCTTTACCGCATAGCTATCATCATAAATCAATTGTTCATCACCGATTGCGATAGCAAGATAATCACCTATAAAAGACGTAAAGAGCGGATGGTTGTTTCCTTCGCCAAAGATATGCTCCTGTAGCACTTCTGCTTTGCTAAGTAATATAAAGCTATTTCCATACTTTTCCTGAAAGTGTTCTTTAAACATCTGATGCTTGCCATCTTGAATAGAAAAGCTGAGAGCTCTTCCTTCTAATGACGGTAATCGTCGTAAACATCTCATCAATTGTTCGTCTTGAACCATACAACGACATGTAACGTCTATCTGTCCATGATCAGCGATAATCAAAAGAGCACTTTTAGCGGATAATGATGGGAAATAGTGTGCCATGAGCTCATCATAGTTTTTTAGCATCGCTTTGCTTTCGGCTGCATGTACCCCATAGTGATGCATGCAATCGTCAAATTCATCCCAATACGCATAGACACACGAAGCACGCTGTGATTGACTCTCTTTGACGATACGCTGACACATCTCCTTGAAACTGTGTACTCCTCCTTTGCGAAAAGCCGGATAGATTTCTGTTGCCCAAATCCCATTTGCTAAGCAGTCTTGCACAAGCGAATTCACTGCTACATGCTCATATGTATAATGAGGCTGCCAATAAGGCTTTTTCTGATAATAAGAACGATTCAAAAACATGACCAAATGCTCATCGATTTCTTCAAAATACTGTTGCCAGCCAAGCCATCCATGTTCACATGGGTATTTTCCACTTAAAAAAGAAGTTGTCGCTGCCGCAGTTGTCGGTGGAAACACAGTTTCTACATATCGTTTACAATGTTGTTTAAGAAAACCTTTTGCTTTAGCAAGTTGCTCTATCTGATACTTTCCTAAGCCATCGATCAATAATACAATGATTTGTTCGGGTTTTCTCTCCTGTAACCATTGATCTAATTGCTCATCGCTTTTATGAAACAGCGGCAAATGATAATAGGCACGTAGCGAATTTGCTATATGTACAAGATTATCCTTCTTCCAATCCATTTTCATTGCATCACCTCATAGTGTTTTTTAATTTATTTATACATTATATCACAC
>NZ_CEVYEL010000065.1:0-12665 GCF_982403165.1 Longicatena sp. | reverse complement strand
AATATTTGAAAGTATAGTGTTTATACGGATAATCAAAAATTAGATATAAAATTTAATAGAAATAAAACATCGCTTATCAAAAATAGAAGGTTTAAAAGACTATCAAAGAGAATTGGAACAGCGCTATGAAGAAATCAGCCAGAAACTGGAAGTGGCAATGCATATCGCAGAAAAAGAACAACAGGATGTTGAAAAACTCCAGCATGCCTCTTTAGCCAGCTTAGCAGCCTGGTTTGCGAAAGATAAGGAAGAGCGCTTAGTCAAAGAAGAACAGGAAGCTGTTAAAGCAGCTATCCTAGTCAGTCGACTACAGCAAGACCTAGAAATCACCAATGCCGAATTAGTAAAGTGCGAAGAAGAAATTGCTCAAGAAGATGCTTTACGCGGCGCTTTGGAAGAAATGCAAAAACAGGAAGCTTTGCAAGGGGAACATGGCAAAGAGGCAGCAGAGCTATACAGCCAATTGGAACAGGAACAATTATTGGATAAAGAACTGCAAGAGGCTATTGCGGCAAGCTATGTTGTTACGGATAAGTTACGTTTCGCTGTATCTGAAATGAGCAGTGCATCTGATTGGGGCATGATGGATATTGCCGGAGGCGGTATGATGACATCCATGATCAAGCATTCGCATGTAAAAGAAGCATCGAAAAAAATTGCCCAACTGCAACAAGATTTGTTACGTTTACAAAAGGAAGTTAAGGATGTGCATAGCATTGATATCGCGCCAATGGAAATAGAGAGCTGGCTAAGTACAGCAGATATCTTCTTTGATAATTTCATCTTTGATTTTATGGCGTATTCGAGAATTAATAAAAGCCATGAACAACTGAAAGCAGGACTTGAAAATATCATTGCTTTACAAGATCAGCTATTGGATGAAAAGTGTCAGTGTTTAGAACGACAAAATGCATTACATACAAAAATACAAAGGCTTTTTGATGAAATGGAACAGGATGAGTAGACCTGTTCTTCTTTTTTTACTATTTTTACATGCTTTCCAATCAAATCATGCTATATTTTCCAAATTTTGTGATAAAATAAAAAAGCGCGATATAAAGGAGCGATGAAGATGTTGGAATTAAAGCATGTATCCTTTGAAGTAGAAGGAAAACATATACTAAATGATATTACGATGACAATTGCGGATAATCAATTTACAGTCATCACCGGACCAAATGGCGGAGGGAAGTCTACCCTTGCCAAGATCATCATGGGAATCGAGAAGCCAACAAGTGGACAGATCTTATTTGATGGCGAAGATATCACCGAACTAAGTGTTGATGAGCGAGCAAAACGTAAAATCGGTTATGCTTTTCAACAGCCCCCACGTTTTAAAGGCATGAGTGTGCGGCATTTGTTATCACTTGCTCATGGCAAGGATCTGGATGAAGATGTCTGCTGCAGCTATTTAAGTGATGTCGGCTTGTGTTCGAAGGATTACTTAGACCGTGATGTGGATGCTTCCTTATCCGGAGGAGAAGTGAAACGTATTGAAATTGCGACAATCTTAGCCAGAGATTTAAAACTGTCCATCTTTGATGAGCCGGAGGCAGGTATCGACTTATGGAGTTTTGCGAAGCTGGTGGAAACTTTCCAGCATTTACAGGCACAATCTAAACAGTCCATCATCCTGATTTCGCATCAGGAAAGGATCATGCAGCTGGCGGATGAAATCATTATCATTGAGAATGGTCGCATGAAAACAAGAGGAACACGCGAGGCTATTTTGCCATCTTTGATGAATGAATTTGAGCCTTGCGGATTGAAAAAGTAGGTGAGCATATGGAAAACATGGAAAAAGACTTGTTACAGACAATTGCCGATATACGTGGCTTTATGCCGGGAAGTGCATTTAGTCTGCGAAAGAATGGTGAAGGCATTGAACGCCATTCTACTGAGCATGTCAGAATTAATGCCAAATTGGATAAACCGGGCATTGATATCATTGTCGATGCCAACACGGTAGGGGAAAGTCTACATATTCCGGTTATCTTAACCGACAGCGGTATTAAGGATGTTGTATACAATGATTTTTACATAGGTGAAAATGCAGATGTGGAGATTATTGCCGGCTGTGGTATTCATAACGATGGCTGTGATACATCTCAGCATGATGGCATTCATACCTTTCATATCGCAAAAAACGCAAAGGTGCGCTATGTTGAAAAGCATTATGGAGAAGGTAATGGCCGTGGTGGTCGTATCTTAAATCCGGTAACGATCATTCACATGGAAGATGGTGCTTATGCGCAGATGGATATGAGCCAGATCAAAGGTGTAGATTCTACGATGCGTAAAACCGAAGCGAACTTAGGTCCGCATGCCAAGTTGGTCATCAATGAAAAACTAATGACACATGGCAAGCAGACTGCGCATAGTGATGTAACCGTGAATTTGAATGGGGAAGACAGCGTTGTGCAAATCGTATCCCGTTCGGTGGGGAAGGATGACTCGATTCAGGTATTCCACCCTATTGCCATTGGAAACAATAAATCCCGTGCGCACATTCAATGTGATTCCATCATTATGGATCATGCAAAGATCAGCTCAATTCCGGAAATCGCAGCAAATCATGTGGATGCGGAAATTGTGCATGAGGCAGCTATTGGAAAGATCAATTCCGATCAGTTGGTGAAATTGCAGACATTTGGCTTAAGTGTAGAGGAAGCAGAAAAAGTTATCGTAGATGGATTCTTGAAATAGGATTCATCTTTTTTCATTGATGATATCGGTGGCACATGTATTTTTACCTAAGAAGCATCAGTATTAACAAAGGGCAAGCTTCATACCTACACGAAGGGTTACCTGCATATCTACACAAAGGGCTAGTTTCATACCTACACGAAGGGTTACCTGCATATCTACACAAAGGATACCTGCATCTTTAAAAGCGACTTGCTCAATGTAGGTGGTATCTAGTATAATAAAAGTCTTATAAAGGAGGAATAGGATGAAGAAATTCATTTGTTTATGTTTGGTATACTTGATATGTCTATTGCCAGTCCAGGCAAATACAAAACAAAAGGTTACCTTCAGTAAATGTACGGATGGCGATACAGCACATTTCATAGTCAAAGGGAAAGATACAACGATACGTTTTCTGGCTATAAATGCACCGGAATATACAAAGGAAAAAGAACCTTATGGAAAAGAAGCTAGTGCCTATGTGTGTGATGCCTTAACCAATGCCAAAACAATAGAATTAGAGTATGATGATGGCAGTGATGAAACAGATAAATATGGCAGAACCTTAGCCTGGGTGTATGCGGATGGGAAGCTTTTACAAAGAGAATTGGTGAAGCAAGGCTTAGCCGAAGTCAAATATATCTATGGGGATTATGCTTATACCGATGAATTAAAGAGTTTAGAAAAAGCAGCCAAAAAACAAAAGCTGAACATGTGGAGTGATGGCACATATGAAGAAGAAAAGACAGAATTACCATACTATTTAACAGCTGTTGGCGGTATCTTATTAATCTTTATTGGTGTTTTCTTTACGAAGGGGAAACGTCAGAAACAAAAACTGATTCGTCAGGGCATGAAACAATTAAAGAAGAAATAATGCTTCTTCTATAAGCAAGAGCCACCTGCATAAACCAAACTTAGGCAAGGAAAGGCTCTTTTTTCCTATGCTTGTAAGATAAAGCAACAACGCGTATAATGGAAACAGAATGGAGGGGTTTGATGCGTATCGCAATATGTGATGATGAGGCTGTGCAGCTGCAACTTATCGCAAACTATGTGGAAGAATATCAAAACATTTATCATCAACCTTTGACAATCGAATGCTATTCCAATGCGGATGCCCTTTTGTTTGCTTATCAGGAAGACTATGCCATCCCTATTCTATTATTAGATATCCAAATGAAAGGATTAAATGGCATGGAGCTGGCAAAACTCGTCAGAAAGTATTCCAAGGATACAATCATCATTTTTATTACCGGTGTCAGTGATTATGTTTATGATGGATTTAATGTACAGGCTTTAAATTATCTGATGAAGCCTATAAAAAAAGAACAGCTGTTCGCTTGTTTAGATAAGGCAATAGAGAAACTAAATACACAGCAGCCAACCATCGCTCTATGTTGTGATAAACAGTGGCTGCGCTTTCCTGTAAAAGATATCCTGTATGTAGAAAGTGATGGTCATTATTTGGATGTTTATACGAAAAAACAATGTTATCATGTGAAAAAAACAATGAAGGAAATGGAGGAAGCGTTACCAACATCCCTGTTTTTTCATTTATCACGCAGTTATCTGATTCAACTTGAGGCTATCGAAAAAATCAATACACAAACGCTATGGATGAGCAATGGACAATGCATACCGATTCCCAAAGGGAAATACCGTCTGCTGAGCAAGGCCTTTATTGCCCATCATTTTAAGGAGGCTATGTAAATGGAACTCTTGGCTATAGCATTTGCCTTATGCAGCATTTATCTGTTACAGTTACAACTTTTCCATTTTGATTCTGGAAAAACTAAACATATGGTATTGTGGCTGTTGATTTTATGTAGTTTTGGGATAGGGTATATGCTCCATGTTCAATTTGTTATTTGGTTAAGTGGGTTCTTTCTGCTGTATTGTTTTCTTTTCTTTTATTGTGATGCCACCTTGTATGATAAACTGCGATATGGTCTATTTAGCATACTTGCGTTTTTCATCGATTATCTTGTCATGGTATGGCTGTTGGCAGCGCCTGTTTGGATCATTGCTTTATCAATGGTTGCGATACAGTATGGTATCTTATTGTATTTACAGTTACATGTCACTTGGTTTATGCTGTTATTACATAGTGGAGTTAGCGTGCTGGTTTGTTATCTGGCGTTGCAACAGCCAAGTGCAGGCATTTTCTTGTTGCTATGGATAGGAATGGTGCAGTATTTGCATGGGCAATATGCAGCGAACTTTGAGAAAAATACCAGAGCATTTCAAGAAGATGTAATGGCGCATCATTATGCGGAAGTAAAAAGTGTTTATATGAATATGCGTGGCTGGCGGCATGATTATCATAATCATTTGCAATCTTTAAAAGCGTATTTGCAGTTAGGACAGTATGAAGAGGCAGATGCCTATTTGTTTGAGCTGGAAAAAGATCTCGATAGTGTTGATGCTTTGGTAAAAAGCGGTAATTTGATGGTTGATGCGATTCTCAATTCCAAGTTGACCATCGCAAAACAAAAGCAGATACATGTGCAGTGTAAAGCACATGTCGCAAAACATATTGCGATACGTGATATTGATTTATGTGTTATCATTGGCAATTTGTTAGATAATGCCATTGAAGCATGTGAGATGTTAGAGGAAAAGGAACGTTTTATCAGGATTTATATAGAGATTGTGAAGCAACAGCTGTATATGTCGTTTACGAATGCAGCTATGGAAGATCTGAATTTCAATCAAAAGAGCTATATCAGTGAAAAGCGTGGAAATCATGGGCATGGCATGAAGCGGGTAAAGTTAACGGTTGAACGTTATGATGGTTACTTAAACTTGCAGAATGAACCTGGTGTATTCGTTAGTGAAATCATGTTGCCGATTGTATCCTGTGATGAAGAAGCAGCAATCGAAGCTTGCACATAAAGCATAGCTTCACGATATGCACCTTTTGCAATGTTCTGATAGAAAGGGATAATATTCTCTTTTAAAGGCATATAGAAAACGACGTTTTATGAACGAAAAAAGGGATTTCGTGAATGAAATGTCTTTTTTACTATTGTTTTGTTATACTTTTCCATAGAAACATTTTAGAAGTCATACGATAGCTTAAGAACTGTCAAACAATGGAGAAATAGGAGGATTGTTTTGCGGTTAGGAATCGTTATGAAATCATGATTTCATGTATTGACTGTTGGTATGAGAAAGGTTGATGTTATGACTAGAGAAGAAATACGAAAGAACTATCGCTATAAAGATAATATGCGGATGTTATTAAAAGATATCGGTTGTTGTGGAAGACAATATTATGTGTATATGGTGTTGGAAATTATTTTAAAAACCATTGCACCAATTCTTCTGATGCTGCTTCCTGTTTATTTAGTTGGCTTGTTGGAACATCAGATAGATCTTGTTACGATCTGTGAGAAACTGAGTATATGGATCGTCGGGATTCTAGGTATTTATCTGGCTGATACATGGTTTCATGCGCAAAACATGCGCATCTTTGAAATGTTGAGAATGGCATTGTACATGCATCGTTTTTATAATTGGCGTGTGCATATGGATCTTTTGAGCTTAGAGAATGGTGAGAATAACGAGATGGAAATGGAAATTCGCCAGGCGCTGTTGCAGGGAAGCAGTCATGGTGTTGGAGCTTTGTTAGAAAGCAGTATATCACTTGCCAGCAGTGTGTTAGGTTTGTTGCTATATGCCATTTGCATTGGACAATTGCAGCCATTTCTACTGTTTTTGATTATGATTGCCGGTGGTGCAGCCGCGTTTGCAAAACGGCGAGCTAATATTTATGAATACCAAAAGATGGGACGCTTCTGGGAGAACAATGGTAAGTTTTGGGGTATGAAGAATGATAGCATCAATTTGGAAAAAGCCAAAGATATTCGCATGTATCATTTAGCTCCATGGTTTGCGGATAATTTTGAACGCTTGCGTAAAGAAGCAGTAACGATTTATCAAGATGTCATGCAGAAACGCTTTTTAGCAGATGCTGCCGCTAGAATGGCGACCTTTCTACGGGATGGGGCAGCTTATGGATATTTGCTTTATCTCATGATCAATGGAGATTTGGATGTTGCACAGTTCTTGCTTTACCTAGGTGTTGTCAGTGGTTTTACAGCATGGATGCAAACAATTGTTGAAACGTTGACCATCTTGAATCAGGAGTCTTTGAGTGTATCGTTTCTACAGGCATATCTGGCACAGGAAGATAAAGATCAAAAGGAAGGCAGACAAGAAACGGTGGCTATGGAGAGTAAAGAAGTTCCAGAAGTATCTACTACATCTCAACCACAAGAAAACGCAAAAACGCATCTTGAAGCTACAAATGCGCTTGAAGATAATAGGCTGAAAGAATGTCATGAAATACGTTTTGAGGATGTGAGCTTTGCTTATCCGGGGCAGCCACCCATCTTTGAGCATTTTAATATCACCTTGCATGCCAATGAAAAAATTGCTTTGGTTGGTATGAATGGAGCCGGCAAAACGACACTGGTAAAACTGTTATGTGGTTTGTATCCTTTAACATCCGGACATATTTATGTAAATGATATGGATATTGCACAAATTCCTCATGAATTATATGTTTCGATGTTATCCATCGTTTTCCAAGACTCACAGATTTTTGCCTTTGACATTGCCAGTAATGTTGCCTGTACGACTAGCCAGGACAAACAAACGCTCAAGAGCAAAGATGCTGCTATGAATCGATTATTAAAGAAGATGCAGTGTGGCGATACCTATGCCATCTATGATGAAGAACGTATTTTAAGCTGTTTACAAAAGGCCGGTCTGCAAGATAAGATTGATCAGCTGCCACAGGGAATTCATACACATCTTACTACGTATCTGCAAAAGGATGGTGTTTTGTTAAGTGGCGGTGAAATACAAAAACTGATGTTAGCGAGAGCCTTATATAAAAAAGCACCTATTCTCATACTAGATGAGCCTACCAGTGCTTTAGATCCAATTGCGGAAAGTGAGCTTTATCAGAAATATGCCCAGTTAAGTGAGGGGAAGATTTCGTTATTTATCTCACATCGTCTAAGCAGTACCCGTTTCGCTGATCGTATTTTATTTTTAGAGCATGGTAAGATCATCGAAGAAGGCAGTCATGAGGAATTGCTTAAGAAACAGGGAGCTTATGCGAAGATGTTTCAGATGCAGGCACATTATTATCAAAAGGAGGCTGGAAGGAATGAAGAAATTATACCAAATGCATAAACAAGGCTTTCAGCTTTTACGTTTTATCTATCGTCTTGATCATTCTGCTTTACCAATTTTCTTATTACGCCATACCATGGAAGCTGTATCCCCTTATCTTCAAATCTTGTTTAGTGCCATCATTATTGATGCTTTATTACAACAGCATTGGGAAAAAGCCGGTTATACCATTCTCATCATGTTAATCGTTAATTTACTGTTTGGGCTTTTATTGGATTATGTAAAAAGCAAAAGTCAGGTTCGTTCCATGTCTGTTCATCGTCAGTTCAATGCGATGATTTGTTTAAAGACGATTGATCTAGACTATGCGACATTTGCGGATAAAGAAGGCTTAGAAGCTTTTTCACAAGCGGATGCGGCAATGGCGATTCATGGAGGATTTGGTCTGCTGCTTGAAATTTATACCGAAATGGTACAACATCTGTTATCGGTGAGCATTGCTATCGTATTGCTCTTGGAACTGTGTCAAAAATATGGGCAGAGGATGCCGGGGGTACTTGGCTTTTTTCTGACACCTGTTGGCTCGCTTTGCACACTATGTGTCTTATTTATCAGCTTACTGCTGTTATATGGGAAATCCGCAGAGTATGTCAATAAAAACAATTTGCAGATATTTGAGCATGATATGTCAGTGCATCAGGAAATGCAATATTTTGATAGTTATGCGTTCCATGCAGATAAGGGAAAGGATGTACGTATCTATCGTATGCAGCCAATGTTATTACAGGCATGGAATGCATTATGTGAACGATTGAATCAATCGCTTAGGAAAGAGTGGCAATATACACGCAGATCCACCTTATTTTATGTTTTTATCAATCATATCGTTATGTTATTGTCCTATATATTTGCCACGTTAAAGTTCTTCTCACACGCTATTTCGATTGGGGAATTCACGAAATATTCTAGTGCGATAGCCAAATTAAATGAAGCTTTGCGATCTTTGGTAGAAAATAATGGGCAGTTACGTACGATGATAGGGTATTTAAGCTATTATAGTGAATATATGAAAAAAGAGAATAAGTTGGATACCGGTACACTGCCTGTTGAAAAACGTTTAGACAATGAATTTGAAATAGCCTTTCATAATGTTAGTTTTGCTTATCCGAATACGAATACTTACGTATTAAAAAACGTATCCTTAACATTGAATTTGAAACAAAAGATTGCACTGGTTGGGCCAAATGGTGCCGGAAAGTCAACTTTTATTAAGCTATTATGCCGTTTATATGACGTGAGTGAGGGTTCTATCACTTTGAATGGGATTGATATTCGTAAATATGATTATCAAGAATATCTGAATCTGTTTGCGGCTGTTTTTCAAGACTTTACTCTTTTCGAGTTTCCGGTAGGAGAAAATGTCGCATGTGAACAGCAGTATGATGAAACAAGAGTTTGGCAAGTGCTACAACAGGCGGGAGTAAGAAAGCGTGTAGAACGCATGAAGGATGGTTTAGCAACGCCTATGTTTTATCGAGAAAAGGATGGCGAAGATGTATCTGGTGGGGAAGCACAAAAAATAGCGATTGCTAGAGCATTGTATAAAGATGCACCTTTTGTGATTCTTGATGAACCTACCAGTGCCTTAGATCCGATTAGTGAATATGAAATTTATACGCATTTTCACGACATGGTTAAAAATAAGACAAGTATTTATATATCTCATCGTATGAGCAGCTGTCGTTTCTGTGATGATATTCTAGTATTTGATCATGGACAACTGTTGCAGCGAGGGACGCATGAGGAATTGATGAAGGATACAAAACAGGTGTATGCGAAAATGTGGAAGGCACAAGCCAAATATTATGTGTAATTAATATCCGCATACGAGCAGTTGTTATCATAGTTACAATGTTGTGGTATCTTTCATAATAGCACACATAGAGAAGCACGCATAGAATAGCACACATATAATAAGCACGCATATAAAAAATTCTCACTCATCATAGTGCCTCTTTGAAGTACGTATGGAGTAAGAATTTTTTAATATTTAATTTGCTTTTATTTCTGTTGCTAACGTTTTACCTAGTTCCATTAAAGCATCGAGATCTTCTTGGGTTGGTGTATAATTCTGTGATACCACACCATCCTGTAATAAAGGCAAGCCAGCTCGTACAAGACGTTCATTTACCTGCTTTGTCACTACATCCGCCCAGCCATAGGAACCAAAGCCCAGAGCTTTTTTATTCTTTACCTTGCAGCTAGCTAGTTTTTCTAAGAAAGCAGCGATGCTTGGTGCCATAGCATTATTGTAGTTACCACTACCTACTAAAATAGCCTTAGCATCCAGTAATTCCTTCATAATAATAGCAGGAGAAGTTAGGGAACATTTAAAGATCTTTACACAAATCCCATTTCTTCCAAGTCCTTCTGCCAATGCTTCTGCCATCATCTGGGTATGCTTCCAAACACTTTCATACACAATAACCACTTTATCTTTTGCGGCAAATGTTGCAAATTCCTGGTAAGCATCAAATAATTCCTTTATGTATGTACGCCATATGATGCCATGCGCAGGGGCAATCATATCAATTGGTAATCCCATTTCTTGAATCTGTTTTAATTTATTGGCAACCTGCATACCATATGGCATTACAATATTTGCATAATAGTCTTTTGCCCGATCGATACATTTCGCTAAACCATGTGCATCATCAAAGATATCATAGCTTGCTATATGCTGCCCAAAGGCATCATTAGAAAAGACGATGTTTGCTTTATCCACATAGGTCAGCATGTTATCCGGCCAATGAATCATCGGCATTTCCACAAAGGTGAGCGTATAGTCACCGGTACATAGGGTATCACCGGTTTTTACTTTATGATAATCATATTCCTTGAAATATTGCTTCAACATAATTTTCACACCGGCATTGGAAGTGTATGGCTGCGCATTTGGATATGCCTGCATGAACTTCACAAAACCTCCGGAATGATCTGGTTCAGCATGCTGCACGATTACATTATCGATTGGTTTGTCCCCAATGATGGAATGAATGCGCTCCATCATAATGTCAAAAAATTCTTCCTCCACCGTATCAATCAAGGTGATCTGCTCATCAACGATCAGGTAGGAATTATAGGTTGTCCCCTCACTAATCGGAAATAGATCCCCGTGGAAATGGCGGCAGTTAAAATCATGAACACCTACCCAATACATGTTTTCTTTTAATTGAATGGCTTGTTTCATTTCAATCACTCCTTTTCGTATTGTTAATTTTATCACTTTTACCGTTGATTATTCTATGCTTTTCTTATATAAAATGAAAGTTATATGCTTAAAAATTAAGACATTTTATAAGAAATCAGAAAATTCTGTTAAATTAAAGCATAGAACTCACTAATAATTACTATAGAACTTACTAATAATAAATAAGAATAAAGAATAGGCGGATCTATCATACACAAGCATAACTTTTGTGGAATGCATCTTAAGGAAAGAGGAAAAGGAATAAAAAAACGAAAAAAAAGTCGCGTTTCTTTCTTTATCAAAAGGTTTGGAGTATAATAAAAGAGAATAAAAAAGGATGATTAAAGGAGGATTTTTTCATGATTATTCAAAGTAAACGCGTATGGGTCATGGGGCACTTCTTAGAAGCTCAGCTGGAAGTTGAAGATGGCAAAATCAAAAACGTTCTGGCTTATGGTGCTAAGGAAGTAGATAAAGACTATGGCGACAAACGCATTGTGCCGGGATTTATTGATATCCATACACATGGAGCATATGGCTTTGATACAAATGATGCAGAGCCTGAAGGATTGCGCAATTGGATGAAGAACATTCCTGAGGAAGGTGTTACCAGCATCTGCCCTACAACAATTACGCAGACAGAAGAAGTATTAACCAAAGCAGTACGCAATGTAGCTAATGTAGTGAAGGAAGGCTATGAAGGTGCGGAAATCTTAGGTATTCATTTTGAAGGACCTTATCTGGATATGAAATACAAGGGGGCACAGCCTGAACAGTGTATCGTAAAACCAGATGTAGAACAATTCAAACGTTATCAAACTGCCGCTGATGGATTAATTAAAGTTATCACCATGGCTACGGAACAAGATGACGATTTCAAATTGACGAAATATTGTGCAGAAACAGGTGTTCGTGTCAGCATTGGACATTCTGCTGCAACGATCGAAGAAGCTGGTATGGCAATCGCTAATGGTGCTACCGGTATGACACATATCTTTAACGGTATGACACCATTCCATCACCGTAAACCAGGTTTGGTTGGCGCTGCTATGCGTTTCCGTGATACATTTGGTGAAGTAATCTGTGATGGAAACCATTCTACACCAGATGCCTTAAATGATTTGTTTATGGCAAAAGGAAGAGATTATACGATCATGATTACTGATGCTTTAATGGTAAAGGGCTTGCCAGTAGGTACCAAAGTATTGTTCGGTGGTAATGAGATTGAATTGTATCCGGATGGAAGTGCACATTTGACAGATACCAAAGGCTTAGCTGGTTCTACTTTAAAAGTAAACCAGGGCTTAAAGGTATTGGTTGAAAAGGCAATGATTCCTTGGGATTATGCCATCAATTCTTGTACGATCAACCCAGCAAGATATTTAGGTGTTGATGATCGTAAGGGTAAATTAGTAGCCGGTTATGATGCGGATATCGTTGTATTAAATGATGATTATTCAGTAGAAATGACTTACTTAAAAGGAAAAGAAGCATTCTAAAAAGAAAATAGGCGGTATGGGTGTCTGATCAGCTTGTGTCAAGTAGACACACAAAATAATTAAAACATTTTTGTCCA
>NZ_CEVYEL010000064.1:0-13118 GCF_982403165.1 Longicatena sp. | reverse complement strand
CTAGTAAGGATTATAAAAAGTTCACACAAGAATTAAAGAAAGTATATGGGGCACCAAATTTAAAAGCGGCAGCGGCAGCCTTTGAATCTTTTTGTCGAACATGGGAACAGTATCCTGGAGCTATTGAAGTATGGAAAAGGAACTTCAAATTTGTAGAACAATTATATGATTATGGAAGTGATGTACGACGTATTATGTATACCACTAACGCGATAGAGTCGATCAATTCAAGTTTTCGCAAAGTAACGAAAAAAGGCGCCTTTCCAAATGAAAACGCCTTATTCAAATTATTATACTTACGCTGTACAGAGCTAGAAAAGAAATGGAATAACGGAACCATTCACGATTGGTCAAAAGTGTTGAATCAACTTATGGTTAATGAAATTTTTACATCTCGTATTGAAAAATATCTTAAATAGATGTCTTAATCAATTTTACTTACACACTTTTCTTGACAAACCCTCCACGGAGGTGGAATCATATCACATCGGTGAGCAGTCTTTTACTTTGTAAATTTTATTTTATTATGCTTGAAATAGTTTCATGCTGGCGATAAGGTGATGATTCGCCAATTCATCATCAATCACCTTTTTCATCTTCTTTCGGATTTTCCATATAAGTGTCATAGCAACAATAGATGGCTTCCTTGTTTATCTTTTTTGCATAATCTTTTATGTTCATATTCATTCATACCTCTCTATGAGTTTATCATATCCTTTCTCTTGAATTCATACAATAAAGATATCGAAAGATTTAGACTTCTTTCTTGCGTTTTAAATGAATTTGGCAGTCCATACTAACAAAAGCAACCAAGAGAAATCATATGCTATATGGAAACGGATGGTGAAGATATGAAATATCGTTTAAATAAACAGGTGACAAATATCATGAAAAGCGCAGGTGAAGAGGCGCGTGATATGGGAAACAACTATATAGGAAGCGAGCATTTATTACTGGCAATCTTAAAAGATAGTGAGACTCAGTTATGTCAGTTAATCAGTGCACAGGGTGTTTGTTACTATCAGATGAAAGAAGATTTAATGGTACTATTTGGCTTGCGTGATCAAAGTGTGGATGAAATCCAGATCACCCAGGTCGTCGATGATATCTTAGAGCGTGCCATGCAGATTGCACAGCATAAAAAAGCGAAAGTGATGGACGTACAATCCTTATCCTTAGCACTGCTGCAGACAGCAAGCTGTGTGGCTACGGAAATCTTGCATCGCTATGATATTGATGAGAATGTATTGCTGATGCAGATGGAACATGGGGGACGTAATGAATTGGATAAAGTAAATGAATTACGGAATCTAAATACCTGTGGTTTAAATCAGGATATTATAGGTAGAGATAAAGAACTTTCTTTTATGATTTCGGTATTGTCAAGAAAAGATAAGGCGAATCCATTATTGATCGGAGAACCCGGTGTGGGGAAAACCGCATTAGTGGAAAAGCTTGCTGGGATGATACAGGCAAATCAGGTGCCATCCTTACGCAATGCCAGTATTTATGAACTGCATCTGAATTCATTAGTAGCAGGAACGAAATATCGCGGTGATTTTGAAGAGAAATTGCAAAATATTATTCGCCTGTTAGAGAAATATCCGAATGTGATCCTTTTTATTGATGAGATCCATCAGATGATTGGTGCAGGTAAGTCAGAAGGCAGCATTGATGTATCCAGTGTATTAAAGCCATATCTTGCGCGTGGACTGATTAAATGTATCGGTGCTACAACAGTGGAAGAATATGAAAAATATATCGAAAAAGATCGAGCCTTAGAACGACGTTTCCAAATTATCACGATCAAAGAACCAAATCAAAGCGAAACATTGGAAATGTTAAAGGTTAAGGTAAAAGAATATGAGGATTTTCATCAGGTGCATATTCCGATGGATATCTTAGCGAAAATCGTCGCGTATTGTGACTATTATATGCCACAGCGTAAGTTTCCGGATAAAGCGATTGATGTATTAGATTTATCCTGTGTCAGTGCGAAAGCGAGCAATACGCATCAAGTCAATGAAGAAATGGTTAAAGATGTTGTGGAAAAGCTTACAGCGATTCCGCTTGCCAGTGTTGATCGTGTACAATTGTTAAAGGCGCAGCTGCAAGAATCCTTGATTGGACAGGAAGAAGTTATTGATAAATTGATTGCCCAGTTACAATGGATCGAGCAGGGCGTGATTACCCAACGTCCTTTAGGGGTTTGGCTGTTTTTAGGAAATCCCGGGGTTGGGAAGAAGACACTGATGCAAAAATTTAACCGCACTTATTTTAATCAGGAAGATATGGTAACTTTTGATATGGCAGCCTTTGAACAAAACTTTGCGCATAATTTATCTTTACTAAGACGCAATCCCTATACGATCGTATGTATCATGAATTTGCATATGGCGCATGAAGCACAGCTGCAATTCTTACGTCAATCCATTGAAAAAGGGTATATGGAACATGATATTTACAAGGTGGATCTGCGTCATTGTATCATGATCTTGAATGGTGATTTCACGCTAACAAGTGGCAATGAATTGCATTTTCAAGAAACCCAAAGTCTGGAACAAATCTTATCTCGACAGTTGCCTGCATCATTTTTAAGCGTCATTGATGAAATCTTCTGGTTTCATGATCTGAAGCAGGAAGATAAATTGCACATCGTTCATAATGTCTTAAAACAATGGAATAAGACTTTAGCGGATACAAAGATTAAAGAAGTGATTTCTTCTTGCACATCCATGGAAGAAGTAACCAGAAAACTAAAACAGCATCTCGTGGAGGTCTAACCTCCTTTTTCTAAACCTAGAAGGAAATGAGCGTTATAACCGAAAAAATGTGCTATAGTAAAGACATAAGGAAGTGATGTTATGAAAGCATTAATTACCGGCGCCAGCAGTGGGATTGGAAGAGATATGGCCAGAGTTCTGGCAAAGGCCAAAGTTGATTTGATTCTGGTTGCACGAAGAAAAGAACGTTTGATGGAACTAAAAAAGGAATTACCAGTACATGTTACAGTGGTTGTTTTAGATGTTTCAAAACGTGAGAACTGTGAAGCGTTATACCAACGCTTTGTCCATGAACCTATTGATATTCTGATCAATAATGCCGGCTTTGGAGATTATGGGGAATTTCATGAAACGGAGTTAGATAAAGATTTACAGATGGTGCAAACTAATATACAGGCGGTGCATATTCTTACCAAGCTCTTTTTAAAGGATTTTATTCGTCGTGATAAAGGCTATATCTTAAATGTAGCCAGCTCCGCCGCTTTTTTACCGGGACCGTTGATGGCAACCTATTATGCGACCAAGAGCTATGTACTTCGCTTGTCGATGGCGATATGGAAAGAGCTGCAGAAAAAAGGCAGTCATGTTTCCATCTCGGTATTATGCCCGGGACCGGTGAGAACCGAATTCGATAAGGTGGCAAATGTTAAGTTTTTAATGGATGGAAAAACAAGCGAAGAGGTAGCTGCAATTGCCATACGCCGTATGTTAGAAAAAAAGTTACTGATCATTCCCGGCATGTTGATGAAAGCCTCTTATATCGCGACACGCTTTTTACCAAATCGTTTGTTGATGAGCTGTAGTTATCACATTCAGCATCGTAAAAATAAATAAAATCAGAAATAAAAAACTGGAAACAATCCTATAAGCAGAATGTCTTACGATAGGAAGTTCCAGTTTTCTTTTGATGTATTTATGTTCATTCAGAAAGTTATTCGTCTATTCACTTGCCACTTCATCAGCTGCCTCTTCTTCGTTAGGCAATGCACTGGTACAATGTGGACAGCGTGTAGCCTCGATAGCGATTTCTGATTTACAGAAAGGACAAATTTTTGTCGTAGGTGCTTCTGCTTCTTCTTCTTTTTTTCGAAGGGCTTTACACGCTAAGGAGTTCATTGTTTTGACCATCATGAAGATTACAAAGGCCATGATGAGAAAGTTAATGACCTCTGTTAAAAAGACACCATAATTCAAGGTAGATGCATTTGCTTCCTGTGCTTTTGCTAAAGAAGTGTACGTGTTGCCATCCAGGGCGATAAACCAGTTGGAAAAGTCAATGCCACCGGTAATCATCGTAATGATTGGCATGATGATATCATTCACCAAAGAACCAATGATTTTTTGAAAAGCACCACCGATGATAACACCAACAGCCAAGTCAAGCACGTTTCCACGCATGATGAATTCTTTAAATTCTGCATAAATTTTTTTCATGTGTATACCCCTTTCTTAACGATTGCACGTAGGATTTATTTGGCATGAGCCGCCATAAAGGCTTCAATTTCATCCGGTTCTTTGATAATATCTTTGCTTAAGTTGATACAGCCATCTTCCACCACCAGCACATTATCTTCAATGCGTATGCCAATGCCTTCCTCCTCTAAATACAAGCCGGGTTCAATTGTAAAGACATTGCCAGGCTGCAGTTTATAGTTTGGCAAGGTGACATCATGTGTTTCTAGGCCAAGCATGTGGGAAACTCCATGCCAATAATAATCGGCAACACTTTTTCCATGTTTTAATAAATTAAGTTTACTTAATTCTTGATGATAAAATTTAATCAATTCATTATTTAAATCACGTAAGGTTATACCTGGTTTTACCATCTGCATGATCATCTTATTAGCTGTTAAAACAATGTCATAAATTTGACGTTGGCGTTTTGTGAACTTCCCATTTATCGGGAAGGTGCGTGTAATATCGGCATTCATATAAGAATAAGCTGCCCCTAAATCGCATAAAACCAAAGAGCGGTCTTTGATTTTTTGACTATTCTCCTGATAATGTAGGATAGTTGCATTTTTGCCTCCTGCCACAATGGATGGGAAAGAATGCAGACAGTTATTTGATTTTAAGACGAAATCAAAATAAGCTTCCAATTCGTATTCTCCCATGCCAGCATGCGCATGAGCCATCATATTTTCAATGGCTTCCTTTGTCACCGCAATGGCTTTTTGTAATTTTGCCAATTCATCTTCATCCTTAACCAAACGCAGTGCACTGATGTATCCTGCCAGATCATGTAAAACGATGTGTGGATATCTTTGCAGTAAACTACGTGCAAAAATATGCGCTTCACTATCCGCCTGTTCAGCTTCTTGTTTCGTGAAATCCGCATATACATCAACATTTGCATAACCACTAAAATAACGTGATAAGACACTTCCTATGGTATCCATGGCTTCTTCACGCCAATAGATTTCCTGGATACCGGAGATGTTTGCGGCATCCTCAGGCATGATTCTGCCGCCTACCCATTTTGCCAATTCTTCATCATAACGTTCAATAAATAAATACTCACTTACACGTCCTTCAACTTTGATGATGGCAAGTACCATGTTCTCTTTATCTAATCCGGTTAAATAATAAAAGCTGCGATCAACTGAGAAATCATACTTTTCATCACCGACTTTGTAAGGGGCTTTTCCACTACATACCAAAGCAATTGCTGTATCCGGAAGAGCGCTTGCTAAGGCTTTTCTACGTTCTTTATACATCTTTATCCCTCTTTCTATGTATATGATACCTTGATTTTAACATCTGGTATCATTATAGCATAGCTTTTGCAATATTCTTTTTAAAAATAGATTACATATATGATATAATTGTGAAAAATCAACGCCATAGGCAATCATACAATGAAAAGCGGGAGGCTAAGAATATGATAGAATATACAGCACTTATCGTAGCAGCAGGCAGCGGCAGCCGGATGGGTTTGGGGTATAATAAAATGCTATTTAAATTAAAAAACGGACATACGATTTTAGAAGAAACCATCCAGGTCTTTCAAAAGGATACACGGTGTCATCAAATTATCGTAGTGGCCAGTAAGGAAGATATCGAAGTTTTTATGAAGCTATGTACACAAGGGAACATCGTGTTTGTACAAGGTGGGGCAACTCGTCAAGATTCTGTGTATCATGGCTTGAAAGCGGTGATGTGTGAACATGTATTGATTCATGATGGGGCAAGACCGTGGCTGACCATGGATTGTATTGATCGTATTGTTGAAAGCTTACAAGTGCATGATGCTTGTTTGCTCATGATGCCGGTGAAAGATACGATTAAAGTAGTGGAGGATGGAAAGGTGAAAACGACTCCGCAGCGCGCTACTTTATATCAGGCACAAACACCACAAGCTTTTCGAACAAGTGCGATTTTAAAAGCGTATCACAAGGCATATCAAAAACAGCTGCAAGCTAGTGATGATGCACAGATCATGGAACTTTGTGGGGATCATGAAGTGTATGTGGTAGAAGGCAGTTATGGGAATATGAAGGTTACGACAATTGAAGATATTGCAGGGAAATAGAAAACTGAGCTTTAGGAATCACTATTTGATGAAGTCTTTTGGATGTGGACGATTGCGCATGCAGCATATTCTATTTGCTTGCTGATTCCATAGGAAATAGTTATATGAAATCATAGGATATGAAAGGGAACGATGGATGGTCGTTCTCTTTTTAACGAAGAAAAAAGTTTAGGGCAATAAGGAAATATCAAATGATAACCAATAAGTACAAGCAGGGCTATCAAAACCATCGCATATCTACGATACAAAGAATATGAAGAATCATAGAAAACATAATGTTGAAACATTAAAAACGGAGCATCTTTTTTTAAGAGAAGCATAAGCATTTTTTTGTGTATTTGTATTTCTGAAAGACACATGCTATAATGCACAGGCATGAAAAATGGAGGTTCTATATGATAGGGACAAACAATGTGAGCGTGCGTTTTGGTGCACGCACATTATATAAGGATGTAAATTTAAAATTCACGGATGGTAATTGCTATGGGTTAATTGGCGCAAATGGAGCCGGTAAAAGTACTTTTCTAAAAGTGTTAAGTGGTGAATTAAAGCCGGATACCGGAGATGTTTTTACCGGACCGAATGAAACGGTTTTTACACTGGAACAGGATCATTACAAGTTTGAAGAATTTCCGGTGTTAGAAACCGTGATGATGGGAAATGAACGCTTATATGCCATCATGAAAGAAAAAGAATACTTGTACACAAAAGAAGGCGAATTTACCGATGAAGATGGAGTAAAAGCCGGAGAATTAGAAGAAGAATTTGCGAATCTTGATGGCTGGAATGCGGAAAGTGAAGCAGCCAATCTTTTGGAACAGCTGGATATACCGGTAAGCTTACATCAAGAATTGATGTCAGCCATGACGCCTGCACAAAAGGTTAAGATTCTGTTAGCGCAGGCATTGTTTGGCAAGCCAAATACACTGTTGTTAGATGAGCCTACCAATGGTTTAGATTTAAAATCCGTTGCCTGGCTGGAGCATTTTTTGATCAATTATGAAAGTACCGTCATCGTCGTATCGCATGATCGTCATTTCTTAAACAAGGTATGTACACATATCGCCGATGTGGATTTCGGAGGGATTAAGATTTACAGCGGTAACTATGATTTCTGGTATGAATCCAGTCAGCTGCTGGCAAAACAGATGAAAGATGCAAACAAGAAAAAAGAAGAAAAGATTAAGGAATTAGAAGCCTTTATTGCCCGATTCTCAGCGAATGCCGCAAAATCGAAACAGGCAACTTCACGTAAGAAAATCTTAGATAAGATTACGCTGGATGATTTACAGCCATCTACCAGAAGATATCCTTTCGTGGATTTTAAGCCGGAACGTGAATCAGGAAAAGCCATTTTATTTGTCGAAGATCTTTGTGCATCGATTGAAGGGAAAGAACTTTTGCATAACATTTCGTTTTCTTTAATGAATGGGGATAAGATTGCCCTGATCGGCAATCCTTTGCAAACTTCATTATTATTAAAACTTCTGGCAAAAGAAATAGAACCGGATAATGGGAAAGTAGAAATTGGACAAACTATTACACCAAGCTATATCCCTGATGATAATGCTGCTTATTTTGAAGGGGAAGAAAGTATTTGTGACTGGCTGAGCCAGTACACGAGTATTGATGATATGAGTTATATTCGCGGGTTCTTAGGAAGAATGTTGTTTAGTGGGGAAGAAGCCTTAAAACCTGTCAATGTGTTATCCGGAGGCGAACGTGCTCGTTGTATGTTATCAAAAAGCATGTTGGAAGCACCGAATTTATTGTTGCTGGATGATCCTACCAACCATCTGGATCTGGAATCCATTCAGGCTTTAAACAATGGCCTAATTAACTTTAAGGGAGAGATGGTCTTTACCTCTCATGACCATCAATTCATTCAAACAATCGCAAACCGTATTATTGAAATTCGCGAGGATGGCATCATTGATCGCCGCATGAGCTATGATGAATATTTAGAACGTGAATATGGTATTGAAGAGTAAATTCATAATGGCACTGCCTATAAAATTCATAAGCAATAATTATTTAAAATAAGCAAAAGAAAAGCTGATGTATATGTAATACCTTTATTGGTAAGAAACATAGAAACATCAGCTTTTTTTCTGAATGTAAGTAGACTTGTTAATACATGGAACGCTTCATCCAATTGCCTTTTTTATAATATAAGAAGAGCCATAAAGCACTGGCAGCCCATGTTAATGGCCAGCCCATAAAGACAACTCCGATATCATGGAAGATAGGAACACTTGCCAATATCCAGGTCATACGCATTCCACACCAGCAAGTAATCATGACAATCATAGGAATCGTGGTAATACCGGCACCGCGGATGATGCCGTTAAAGGCATGAGAAATAGCAAGGAAAATATAAAATGGAGCTAATACATGCATCATATACAAACCATAGGAAATAACCTTAGGATTATCAGAGAAGATGGATAATACCTGCTCACCGAATATTAACAATAAGGCTGAGATGGCGATGGTTGTGAGTAGGGACATGATGATACCAGAGCGTGCTCCTTGCTTCACACGGTCATATTTCTTAGCTCCCATATTTTGTCCGGTAAAGGTTGTTAAAGCCATAGAATAGCTCATCACCGGTAAAATGGCAAAGCCATCAATCTTGGTATAAGCACCACAGCCAGCCATCGCTAAAGAGCCAAAGGCATTGATATTACTTTGCACGATAACGTTTGAAAAGGAAACAACGCCGTTTTGAATACCACTCGGTAAGCCTAAGCGGATGATTTCAATCAACTTATCTTTATGAAAGCGAATCTTTTTTAAGGTGACTTTATATTCTTGTTTCGTTTTGATGAGTAATAAGAGGGTTAACACGGCACTGATGGTTTGAGCAATTAAGGTCGCCCAGCCTACGCCGGCTATGCCCATATCAAACACGATGACAAACAATAGATCCAGCAGGATATTGGTGATACTGGATACAATCAGAAAATATAATGGATTTTTAGAATCCCCAACAGCACGCAGGATACCACTGCCCATGTTGTACAACATAACGGATAGAATACCACCAAAATAAATACGCAGATACAAAACAGAACTGCTCATAACATCTGATGGAGTTCCAATCCAACGCAATATGGTTGGAGAGAAGATGATTCCAAACAAGGTCATAAAGATACCGGCTGTCATAGTAAGGGCCAAAGAAGTATGGATACTGTCTTGTAAGCTTTCCATATTACGAGCGCCGAAATAACGAGAGATGATAACTCCAGCACCAACCGATAACCCCATGAAAAAGCTGACAAGCAGGTTAATAACGGGAGCACTGCTGCCAACAGCAGCTAAGGCCTGTGCACCTATATAATTACCAACAACGACAGAATCCACCGCATTATAAAGCTGTTGGAATAAATTGCCTAATAAAAGCGGCACGGAAAATAATAATAACTCTTTCCATATAACACCTTCTGTCATTAATCCTTTCTGTTTGGTTTTCTCCTGTTGCATGACATCACCTTACCCCTTATTTCTTATGGTTCTTTATTATACACCCGACTTTGAAAAAAAGATAGTTCACAAAATCATTCTCTTTCATAGAAGTTGCGGTTTTCTTTCATTTATCCTAAAAAAAACATCCTGCCCTATATTGGAGAAAGCTTGTGGCAGCTTACTAATATAAGACAGGATGGAGGGAAATGTGATTAGGATTTGGGGTGCATATACTTACGCTGATACTCATCAACAGGTAAAGGAATGCTGTAATAAAAGCCTTGAACAAGTGTTACACCGCAGGATGTGAGGGTCTGCAGCTGTTGCAGTGTTTCTATACCTTCAGCGATAATTGTAATATGTAATTCTTCACATAGTTTCATGATGGCAGTTACTATTTTTTGCGTCCGTGGATTACTGTCTAATTCATTGATGATACTCTTGTCTAGTTTCAAGACATCAAATGGAGCAGCGGATAATAATGCCAGATTGGCATACTCAGTACCAAAATCATCTAACGATATTCTAAAACCATGATGTTTTAATTCATGTATCAAAGTTATAAGGTCTTTATCAGAAAGATGATCGCCATGTTCACTGATTTCAATTTCCAGATAGGATGGAGCTACTTCATATTTTTGACAGATAGCTAATAAATCCTGAAGTAAGGTGGCTTTGATCATCGTTTGACGGGATAGATTAACGGAAATCGGGACAATCGTGGCATAGGCATCCAGCCACTCGCGAATGAGCATACAGATGCGTTCAAAGATGTAATAATCAATCACGGAAATCAGATGATGCTCGGCTAGCAGGGGCATAAAATCCCCTGGTGATATTATGGTTCCATCACGGTCTTCATAACGTATCAAAGCTTCGGCCCCAAACGCTTCTCCACTTGTCGAGCGAATTTTTGATTGCAGATACACGTGAAAATGGTGCATAGCTATTTCTGCTTGTAACGTGTTGGGGTCAGAAAGATGCAACAATTCATCATTATAATGACGATAACGCTTTGTATTTTGACGATTCCGATAGAAAACACGTTTATCTTCATACATACAGGCATCTGCTTCGGCAATAAAATCATTGATGCCATCCGCCTGTGGTGACCAACGGCTGCCCAAAGCAAACTTCAGCATTTCCTGATCTTTGATAGAACCTCGCAGTTCACGGACTTGCCGCTGGAAAACATCTTGGCTCAGGTTTGTGGATATGATAACAAATTCGTCTCCTCCGATACGATAAATATCGGCCTGTGGGAAGACACGTCGCATATGTAAAGCCGCTTCGATGATAAGCTCATCGCCACGGGCATGTCCATACTTATCATTAATATCTTTTAAACCGTTGATATCCAGATAAACGACACCGACGGATTGATGAGAGTGCGCGATATGTTTTACATCTTCGATGTATCGGTTGCGATTATAGAACGAAGTTAATTCATCATGATAGCTTAAATGAGCCAGTTTCTTTTCTGCTTGATCTCGTTTGATGGTCAGCATGATAAAGTAACACAAGGTTTGTAACATCGAAGTAATATTTTGCATCATGTCCTTAGCTGGATTGTCAACTCCTAAGACAGCGATGATCTGATGATTACTTTCTAATGGAACAGCTACCATACGTTGGATGTTATGGTTTTGTAATATCTGATATTCTTCTTCAGAGAGCTTATTTATTTCCGCAAGATCACTGATGATAACGCTCCCCTTTTCACTAAAGGCCGAAAGCCAATGATGGATAACGGCTTGCGGGAGTTTAGCAAAATCTTGTTTGCGAGAAGCGATATGGGCATCACACCATTCTTGATTAGCAAACGGCATCTGATTATCAATACTGATAAGGTACGTACAATCCGCTGTAAAGAATTTGCCGACGGCTTGTAACACGGCATGAATGCTGCTTGTGACATCTTGATTTTCATATAGATGATGAACACAGCGGACGATCATATTTTGCGCATCCAGCATGTTCTGTAATTGTTGTTTCTCTTTCTCATTTTCGGTCATGTCGAAAGCAATTTCCATACGTGCTTTACGTCCTTCCCACTCAATGAGACGATCTTTTAACAGGTAATGGCGTAAAGAGATGGGATTAGAAAATTCCCAGGTGATAATTTTGCCTTCATCCAATTGCGGATTTGTACAAAACGGACAAGGCGAAGTTCTTCCCTGCAAAACTTCATAACATTTGCGTCCGTAAAAGTCTTTTGTATGGAAAGAACGCTGGCCGGCTTCATTTAAAAAATATAATTCATAAGTTTCTAAATCGGCAATATACAAAGTTTCGGATATTTCATTCATCGGAGCCTGTAATTGTTTCGCCAACAGCGATAAGGCTTCACTTTTTTTACGATTCTCAATTTCCACCTTTTCCATTTCTTGTTGGCGTTTACGCATTCGTGAAGTTATGGCGGCGACAAAAGCAACAATTGCCAAACAAAGAAGAATTTGTACCATCAGTATCCGCATGATCGAAGAGACGCGTTGCTCGGTATATATTTCAGCTTCTTTTACGGCATCATCACAGGCTTGAAAGTACTGTTCACTTAACCGTAGTAATTCGGCAGTATCCTTACTTTTGCGGACTTCTTTAATTTCCTCCTTGATTACAGCCCAATCTTTTTCAAGCTCCTGCAGCTGTTTTTGGTAGGTTTCATCATCCAGGCGTGTTAATCCATTTGGTCCATCACCTGTTTGTAATTCGTTTAGGATTCCATCCAGCTTTTGAATAAGCGCATGATTTGTTTTGCCTGCCATTTCCTGTTTCACCAGAAGTTGCGTAGCTCCACGGACAACACCGGTATAATTAACCACGCGGGCATTTCCCTGCATGTTTCTGATAGCGTTTAAAGATAAAAAACCGGAAAGGATGAGGGAGAGTATCAGAATGGTGGGAATCAGCTTTTTCTGCATGGAAGACACCTCCTGCCTATACATCATTTCGATCATTGAGTGAGTATCTTTCTATATATCATACTATAAATAAGCAAAAAAAGGTAAAATTTTAGTGAATTCTATCGATGATAAAAAAGGATTTATCTAAGGGGAAGAGAATGAGGCTAGATAGCGTGGAAGTCTAAGTGAGCAGCCATGAGGAACGCTTCGAGAAAGAAAGGGTATCGTTTGAGCGTGACATGAGATGATCCAAGAAGAGAAAATACGAAAACTTTAAAATATCCCTTTACATTTCAAAAGCAACAATGCTATAATCAATAAACGGGTAGAAATCTCTACTCCCCGCTCTGCACATGAGGCAGGGCCATGAGACCATGAGGAGGTGTACAGAATGAAAAAATACGAAATCATGTACATTGTGAACGCATCTTT
>NZ_CEVYEL010000063.1:0-13774 GCF_982403165.1 Longicatena sp. | reverse complement strand
AATCAAAGCAACCGATATAACTGCATGACAGACATATATATTATAAGGAAGAGATTTTCTTATGCCCCTATATATTATAAGGAAGAGTTTTTGCTCTAAATTGCTCTATATAATATAAGGAAGACTTTTGCAAGAGAAGGTCCTATATATTATAAGGAAGAGAAATATGAAAAAAGGGCGTGCAAAAATAATCGCTATATAATATAAGGATAGGGAAAAGCCATAATAAAAAGTACTCAACTTGTATCCAAATGATGAAGATACCTCGTTTCAATTGGATAAATATGATAACGAAGTTTTGGAAAAGGTTAAAAAAATAAGATTTAATAAAACTTTCTACACTGCATATTATAAAAATAGAACATCCAATTATAGAATAATATTCCATGATTAGATTATCATGTTGAATAAAAAAGTAAGGGTAAGCACAAAATCATAAAAAAGTTTAAATTTCCATAAAAAAGGCTTGCACCTTAGCCTATTTCTGCTATAATGCTCATGATAAGTGGTGAAAGCATGAAAAAACACGTTACGTTAAAGCAGACACATCTGGGTACAAAGCAGAAAAACATTTTATTTAAAGGCTATTTAGAACTGTTGCCAGAGCAAGACAACATTTCTTTTCATTATATAGAGAGTGATCAAACAACCGTGGTGGAAGTGCGTGCAGAACAAGATAGTTTTTATCTAAAACGCAGTGGCGAAATGATAACTGAATTATGCTTTCGGGAGAATGAAAAAACAAGAGGAACGATCCGTTCGGAATATGGAACCATAGAACTTACATTATTTACGCATAAATATATTCAAAAGGATAATATTATCGCTGTAGAATATGATGTCATGGTGAATGGGGAAGTGAGCGACAGTTTTCGTTTCTTATGTACGATGAAGGAGGTTATGGCATGAATCAGATTGAAACAAACTTAAAGAAGGCGTTAGCAGATGCTGCTAAAAAAGCGTTTGATACAGAAGTGGAAATTGAAAAGATCGTAATTGAAATCCCTAAAGACAAAAGCCATGGTGATTATTCTACAAACCTGGCCATGCAACTGACAAGATTATTGAAAAACAATCCACGTGTCATTGCGGAAGCGTTGCAGCAAAACCTGGATATGGAAGCAGCTGCTATTGAACATTGCGAAATAGCCGGGCCGGGGTTTTTAAACTTCAAAATTAAAAATACATCTCTTGCACAGATTATTAAAACCGTATTGGCGCAAGGAGATAACTTTGGACATAACGAAACAGGAAATCATGAACGCGTAAATGTAGAATATGTTTCAGCGAACCCAACGGGTGATTTACACCTTGGTCATGCTCGTGGTGCTGCATGGGGTGACAGTATTACACGTTTAATGAAAGCAAGTGGTTATGATGTGACACGTGAGTATTATGTGAATGATGCCGGTAATCAGATTGTCAACTTGGGAAAATCGTTGCAGGCACGTTACCGTGAATACTTAGGTCTTCCATTTGTATTACCGGAAGATGGTTACCATGGCGAGGATGTTAGAAAGATTGCCGTTAAACTTGCGCAAACATATGGTCAGACGTATGCAGAAGAAAATGACGAAAATTTGAAGTTCTTTAAAGAAAAAGGCATCGCGTTTGAATTAGATAAGATTAAGTGCGATCTGGATAATTTCCGCGTTCATTTTGATGTTTGGAGCAGTGAACAAAAGATCAGAGATGATGGAAAAGTAGAAAAAGCCTTAGAAGTGTTGCATGAAAAAGGGCTGACCTATGAAGAAGAAGGTGCGCTTTGGTTTAAAACAACACAGTTTGGTGATGATAAAGATCGTGTTTTACGTAAAACTGACGGTTCTTATACATATCTGGTACCTGATATTGCATATCATAAGGATAAGTTAGACCGTGGTTTTGACTTACTTGTTGATTTGCTGGGGGCTGATCATCATGGCTATATCCCAAGATTAAAGGCTAGTATTCAGGCGTTAGGAAACGATCCTGAAAAATTGCAGGTAGATATCATCCAGATGGTTCGGCTTGTAGAAAACGGTGAAGAAGTGAAAATGAGTAAACGTTTAGGGAATGCGGTAACCATACGTGAACTCTGTGATGAGGTAGGCGTTGATGCTGTCCGTTATTTCTTTGTACAACGTGCCGTTGATACGCATCTGGATTTTGACCTTGGTCTGGCAAGAAAACAAAGCAATGACAATCCAGTATACTATGCACAGTATGCACATGCGAGAATATGCTCTATTTTACGTCAGGCACCTGATTTTAAGGAAGCAACAAACTATGATTTGCTGACGCATGAAAAAGAAATTTCATTGATGAAATATATCAATGAATTCACAAATGTCGTAAGTGATGCCGCTAAAACAAGAGCGCCACATAAAGTATGTAACTATATACAGAAACTGGCCCAGCATTTCCATAGTTTCTATAATGCATGTAAAGTTATTGACCCTGAGCATGAAGCGTTGTCCGCACAACGTCTGGCTCTTTTAAAAGCTACACGAATCACATTAAAAAATGCACTGTTTCTGATTGGTGTTGATGCCATTGAAAAAATGTAGGAGGAAAAGCGTTTACTATGAAAAAAGCAATGATTGATATAGCCTTCGATCTCATGAAAACTAAGAAAAAGGCTGTTACATTTTTAAAAATATGGGAGGAAGTCTGCCAGATTGCCGGTTTTACAAAACAACAAGAAGAGGATAATATCGCACAGTTCTACAGTGATTTGTCTCTTGACGATCGTTTTGTATGCGTAGGTGAAAACCGCTGGGATCTGCGTGAGCGTCACACATATCATGAAGTTGTTGTAGATACAGAAGAAATTCTGATTGACGAAGAAAGTGATGAAGAATTTGAACATGAAGCTGTGGCTGAGAAAACAGCGGATGAAGAATACTAAGCATGGGGTACCATGCTTTCTTTTGATATTATAGGCATTTTCAAAATTATATGGCAGAAAAGCTTTTCAAAAAGATAAAAATGAAGTAGAATAAGAGTGTAAAATTGACAAGGAGGAATTTAAAATGGCATTAGTTTCTGCAACAGAAATGCTTAACAAAGCACATGAAGGTCATTATGCTGTTGGTGCATTTAACATCAACAACATGGAATGGACGAAAGCAATCTTATTGGCAGCTGAGGAAGCAAAATCCCCAGTTATGTTAGGAGTATCTGAAGGTGCTGCTAAATACATGTGCGGATTTAAAACCGTAGTCGCTATGGTAAAAGAAATCCACGACAATTTGGGAATTACAGTTCCAGTTGCTCTGCACTTGGATCATGGTTCTTACGATGGTGCGAAAGCATGTATCGAAGCTGGTTTCACTTCAGTAATGTTTGATGGTTCTCATTATGCATTTGAAGAAAACTTAGAAAAATCAAAAGAAATGATCGAACTGGCTCATTCAAAAGGTTTATCTATTGAATGTGAAGTTGGTGGCATCGGTGGTGAAGAAGACGGTGTTACTTCCATGGGTGAATTAGCTGATCCTCAGGAATGTAAGACAATTGCTGAATTAGGCGTTGATTTCTTGGCTGCTGGTATCGGTAATATCCATGGTAAATATCCTGCAAATTGGGCTGGATTGAACTTTGAACGTCTGGGCGAAATCCAGAATGTTACAAATGGTAAGCCATTAGTATTACACGGTGGTTCAGGTATCCCTGCAGATCAGATCGCAAAAGCTATCTCTTTAGGTGTATCTAAGATTAACGTTAACACAGAATTACAGTTGGTTTTCGCAGCTGCAACTCGTGAATACATCGAAGCTGGTAAAGACACAGAAGGTAAAGGTTATGACCCTCGTAAATTGTTAAAACCAGGTGCTGATGCAATCAAAGCAAAAGTTATTGCTATGATGGAAGAATTTGGTTCTGCTGGTAAAGCTGAATAATATACAAATCAGAAAATGAAAAACACATCCTTTAAAGTGATGTGTTTTTATATGGTTGATTATGCAGATGGTAGATACTGTATAAGGGAAGATAACATAATAAGGCACCGCCAAAATTCAGAATGAAATCATCAATATCCATCGTACCGGTTAAGGTGAAAAACTGTGTTACTTCAACTGCGATTATGATACATGCTATACAGGGAAGATAACATCTAGCTTTCTTCATACATGGAAATAACTTTGGTAAAAAGAAGGAAAAAGGCATAAATGCAATGAAATTACCAAATAAATTGATAATAGCGATTTGATTGGAAATGGCTGGTATATCGAAAATAATCATCATCTGCTTAATGGTTTTAAAGGGCATAAGATTGGTTCCGTTTTCCCACTGTATCTGCAAGGCCGTTCCATAATTTCCATCCAACAGATTTACTTTATCGCGCGCAAAATCAGCTGAAAAAAATAACAAATAAGCCAATTGGAAGACATATACTAGAAACAGCAACATCCATATCTGATGTTGTGCATCATGGAGAATATCCTCGTTTTCATGAGTGTGGTAAAATATCCATGGGAGGATTCCCAACACGATGATAGAGCCAGTAATCATCAATATGGCATCGTTGGAAAAAGGTGTTTTAAACAAGAGCAGATATAAGGTATGAATCAGTCCGGCCGGTAAGATGCCGAACAGTAGAAAATCTATTATTTTTTGATGCTTTTGTACCATAAGAGTCCGCTCCTTTCATAGGACTTTATCATATAAGATTTTATGCGATGTTGCAAGATAAGAAACCTTAAACTTTTCTTAAAGCATATACAAATCATGAATCTGTAGTATAATATGCATGTGAGGTTTAAGATAATGAAATTATATACTTGTGAACAATGCCATGCCCCAATAAAACTAAGTATCCTAAAGGGGAATGTGCATATCGTCTGCCCATCTTGCCATCAGAAGTATCAATTGAATACGATGAGTGTTAAAAAATATATGCTCATACCATTCGTATCTGTGGCAATTGCTGTTAGTAGCAGTTTACAGCTCTTACAGGGGAAAACGATTGATGTTAAGTTTATTTATATATTAGGTGTTTCTTTCGTGAGTGCTGCACTCATGGAATGGCTATGTGTAAAAGCAGGTATCCTGCGTTATGAAAAAAGTGAAGAAATTGGGTGAAACTATGCAGAAAGTAAAGAAAAAAATAGGAACCTCAGTTCAGAAATATCGTTATATTGAAAAGAAAGATTTCGGTGACAGACTTCTTTCTTTTATGTTAGATGTGAGTGTAGCTTTATCTCCCATGATGTTATGGAATATTGTCATGCTTGCCGTCTTAGGAAGCTTAATGAGCTTTTCTGGTGTGAAAGTTGTGAATGTGATTGTCGGTGTCATGATGATCGGGTCCATTTTCTTTTTAAATACTATCATTTGTCGTAAAACAGGTGGACAGAGTCTGGGAATGTATTTATATGATTTTCAGCTTATCAGCATCAGTGGAAAGAAAGCGAATATTCGTCAGATGTATATGCGAGATCTTATTGGTTTTGCAATACCATTTGTAGTGTTGATGCTATTCACTAGTATTTTTGGTGTTATGGCATATTGGCTGTTAAATGGCATCGTGGTACTAGCGGACAAAAAACATCGCTCCTTAATTGATTTTCTGACACGTACCTGTGTGGTTAAAATCGTAGGTTCTACTTTTATAGCAGAGTCAGTAAAAGAAACGGTAAAACAACCATCGATTAGTGAAGCAGCTGCTCAGAAAACCGTTTCTATAAATAGCGTTGATTTGCATATTCATTCCAATTTCAGTATTGGTGCTGACTATAATATCGAAGAAATTTTTCAGAGCGCAAAACGTCAAGGACTTAAAACCATTTCGATCACAGATCTAAATACAACAAAATCAAATGCCATCGCTTTACGAATGAGTGAATTGTATGGAATACGTTATGTGAATGGTGTGGAAATTTTAGCCGATCTGCATGGGCATACAGTACATGTGCTTGGTTATTTTGTAGATTATCAAAATGAATTGTATAGAACGATTGAAAATGATGCTTTATTGGCGGAAAAACGTGCTAGTATACAGCGTGTGCGTCTATTTGAACAATATCTTGGAAAGCAAATCCATGTAGATGATTTGTTGGAAAATAACCGTTTTCAACAGATATCCGGTGAAATGATTGCACGTCATGTTTTAAATCATCCGCGTTTTCAAGACTGTGAGATAATAAAACCCTATTTATTAGGGAAAATGAAAAATCCTTATCACCAGTTAGCAACTGATTATTTTGCGCAAGGGAAACCATGTCATGTAAACGCAAAACATCCATCTTTACAGGACGTCTTAGATGTAATTTCCTTAAGTAATGGTATTGCCATCCTGGCAAATCCATATCCTTTATTTGAAAAAGATGAAAATCTCCTGATACTTGCATTACAGATGGGGATAGAAGGTTTGGAAGTATTCCGTCCAGATTATAAACGCAAAGAAATGGCAACGTTAATGCAATTGGCGAAAGATCGAAAATTGCTGATTACTTGTGGAAGTGATTTTTATAAAGAAGGTACGGGCAGAACAATTGGAGAGTGTCATTGTCCAAAAGAAGCAGAGCCACTCATCGATATGTTGCTTTACGCGAAAGAGTAAGAAGAGAGTAATCTCTTCTTTTTCATAAGATTTGTTTAGATGAGGCGATAGAAAGGAAAATCGAGGACTTTACATCTCATTATCAAAAAAGGAAGCTTTCAATATTCTTGTAAGGAGCAGTGCCATCTACATAAGCACACAGGTAAGGCTTTTATATCTTCATCTTTTTTCGTGATTTCGTTTTGAAAACCTTGCCAATGGGCAGAATATTCTATATAATGATAACTGATAGAAAGGTAAAGACAGGAAGAGTATTTTTATGAAAGCCTTACAGAGAGTGAATGGCTGGTGAAAATTCACAGGTGAAATAAAAAGAAGATGGCCCTGGAACCGTTTTTCTGAATAGTCAGGAAAAAACGTAGCATCGGCGTTAACGATGTTAAGGTGTACAGCAAGTACATAAATAAAGGTGGTACCACGAACTTTCGTCCTTTGGCGGAAGTTTTTCTTTTATAAGGAGGCGTATGTTATGTGTAAAGAATGTAAAAAAGGTAAATATTATATCACAACTGCAATTACGTATACATCCGGCAGACCACACATTGGGAATACATATGAAATTGTATTAACCGATGCCATTGCCAGATATAAACGTCAGCAAGGCTATGATGTGTTCTTCCAAACCGGAACGGATGAACATGGACAAAAGATTGAAGAAAAGGCAAAAGAAGCCGGTGTAACACCAAAGGAATTCGTAGATAAAGTTGCCGATATCGTACGTAAGAATTTTGATATGATGAATACTTCTTATGATTATTTTGTACGTACAACGGATGAAGGACATGAACGTCAAGTACAGAAAATCTTCAAAAAACTGTATGAACAAGGCGATATCTATAAAGGAAAATATGAAGGCATGTATTGTACTCCATGTGAATCTTTCTGGACCGAGAGTCAATTGATTGATGGAAAATGTCCGGATTGTGGCAGACCTGTACAAAAGGCAACAGAAGAAGCTTACTTCTTCAATTTGCAAAAATATGCACCTAAGCTAATCAAGCATATTGAGGAACATCCGGAATTCATTCAGCCAGAATCTCGTAAGAATGAAATGATCAATAACTTCTTAAAACCGGGATTACAGGATCTATGTGTTTCCCGTACATCTTTTAAATGGGGTATACCGGTAGACTTTGATCCAGATCATGTTGTGTATGTTTGGATTGATGCATTGAGTAACTATATCACTTCTCTGGGCTATGATGCTGATGGTAATCATGGCGAAAACTATAAGAAATATTGGCCGGCAGATGTGCATATCATAGGTAAGGATATTCTTCGTTTCCATACGATATATTGGCCAATCATGCTGATGGCCTTAGGGGAACCACTGCCAAAACAGGTGTTCGGTCATCCTTGGCTGTTGGTTGGCGATGGCAAGATGTCAAAATCAAAAGGCAATGCCATTTATGCGGATGAATTGGTCCACTATTTTGGTGTGGATGCGGTACGTTATTTCGTATTGCATGAGATGCCATTTGCACAGGATGGAACTATTACCTGGGATTTGATGGTAGAACGAATAAATTCTGATTTAGCAAATGTCTTGGGAAATCTGGTAAACCGTACGATTTCTATGCAGAATAAATATTTTAATGGTGTGATTTCTAATCCATTAGAACGCGAGGATATTGATAAGGAACTAATGGACTTAGCGTTGGATACACCAAAACGAGTAGCTAAGAAAATGGAAACATTGCATGTCGGTGATGCCATTGAAGAAATCTTTACTTTATTAAAGCGTTGCAATAAATATATTGATGAAACAACACCTTGGGTATTAGGTAAAGATGAAAGTAAGAAAGATCGCTTGGCAACTGTATTGTACAACCTATTGGAAAGCATTCGTATTGCCGCTGTCTTACTAAGCAGCTTTATGCCGGAAACTGCTGAAAAAATTCTGGATGAATTAAGTACATCAGAGCGTTCAGCTGAAAGTCTGGAAGAATTCGGTAATTTGGAATGTGGACATACAGTAGATGCGAAACCAGAAATTCTGTTTGCCCGTATCGATGTCAAAGAATTTATGGAAACCTTAGAAAAGGATAAAGCAAAAGAAGCAAAGGAAGCTGCTAAAGCAAGCAAAAAAGCAGAAAAGAAAGAAGCAATTGAACCTTCTGAAATCACTATTGATGATTTCACAAAGATTGAATTAAAGGTAGGTACGATTATTGCGGCAGAAAAACATCCGAAAGCGGATCGTTTGCTTGTTGAACAAATCGATTTGGGAACAGAAACACGTCAGATCGTCAGTGGTATCGCAAAAACATTTGAACCAAAAGATGTCATTGGTAAAAAAGTCGTTGTCGTCAGCAATCTGAAACCGGTGAAATTGCGTGGAGTAGAGAGTCAGGGTATGATTCTTTGCGCAAGCAATGATAAGGATTTAGATATTGTGACAATTTTAAAAGATTTGCCAAATGGAACGAAGGTGAGCTAATTGGATAGCAAGTATGTGATGTTGTCAATGGGAACGGATATCTTATTGATTTTTATCTCCATCTATTTTATTTATCATGGAGTACACACGGATCAAATCGTTTTTTCCGTTATAGCGGCTGTTTTATTGATTATCGCAGTGATTCGTCTGATTATCTTTGCAATTGCTTTTATGAAGCATGGAGATGAATAAGGCTATATGGATGTGAAACAAAAAACCGCATTGTATAGCGCTGCAGTTGTTTTGATGATAGCCGGTGGTGGCTTTCTCTTAAAAGGGCTGTCCTCTAGTAACATCGCATTTCTTTTGATTGGTAGTATTTTATTGGCTATGGGAATTGCCAGATATCTCATGGTGAAAAAACTTATGAAGGAGCATGAAGATTGATCGTCTTTGTGCTTCTTTTTTTATTATTTTTAATTGTTATGGAAAATCTTATTGTGATGTAGAAGGAACAATTATTTCTTACGATAATTTCAATATCTTAGTTTCGCCGTCAAAAAAAATTGATAATTTGTGAATTAGCTAAGTTCCGTTATCACTTTTCATCATCTGTTGTTAGTAAGAAATAGGCTTACAAATGATAATAGCTTAAAGGCGATTGAAGAGAAATATAAAAGAAATACATATCGATCCTTGACAGATATGAAAATATGGTATACTGTATTAGTGTACTAGATACAGTAATACAGTTGGAGGTGAGATGATGTTTCTCATAGATGTACAAAGTAAAACGCCAATATTTGAACAATTAAAAAAACAGATATTGGAATTTATCTCCATTCAGGTCTTGTCACCTAATGACAAGTTACCCTCTGTACGTTCGCTTGCATCACAATTAGGTGTAAATCCCAATACGGTTGCCAAGGCATATCAGGAATTGGAAACACAAGGCTATATTTATACCGTGAAAGGGAAAGGCTGCTTTATCTCAGATAATGATACAGACGCACAGATTCGCTTAGAAAAAATGAAGGAATTTAAAGATAAGGTAAAAGAAATGAAGAAATATCATATTGGGAAAGATGGTCTTTATCAGACAATCAATGAAGTTTATGAGGAGGAATATCATGATTGAAATAAAAGCGTTATCTAAAAATTTTGGTTCTCATATCGTGTTAACAGATGTAAATCTGAACATTCCGGATGGTAGTGTATTTGGTTTGATCGGGCCCAATGGTGCCGGAAAATCTACATTGCTGCGCATATTGTCAGGAATCGTGAAACCGGATGTCGGTGGGGTTTTGTATGATGGAAACAATGTATATGAAAACCCTGAAGTAAAACAAAATATCCTAATGATCAGTGATGATCCACATTATTTCTTCCATGCCAGCATAGCAGATATGAAAGAATTTTATAAAGTATGGTATCCGCAATTCAATGAACGTATTTATCATCAGTTTCTTTCAATCTTTAAATTAGATGAGAAAAAACCGATGGCAGATTTCTCCAAAGGTATGAAGCGACAAGCTTTTATTGCCATTGCGCTTGCGATTGCACCTAAATATTTATTTTTAGATGAAGCCTTTGATGGGTTAGATCCTATTATGCGTCTTACCTTTAAACGAGCTATCATGGAAATGATTGAAGAAAAAGAAATGACCGTGATTATCAGCTCACACAATTTACGAGAGATGGAGGATATTTGTGATAGCTTTGGTATTTTGGAAAATGGGAACATTTCTACCAGTGGTGATTTAGATACAACAAAGGATAATATCCATAAGATTCAACTGGCTTTCCCAAAAGAAAAAGAGAAAGAAGACTTTGCTCAGCTTGATCTGTTATCCATTCATATTCAATCCAAAGTCGTGAATCTTGTCGCAAAAGGCAATATTGATAAGATTCAGAATTATTTAAAAACCATGAATCCATTGATGATGGAAATACTGCCGGTGAATTTAGAAGAAATCTTTATTTATGAAATGGAGAGAAAGGGGTATGGTCTGTATGAATAAGCTCTTTAATCAACAATATTTCAAATATTTATATAAAAGTAATCGACGCCTGCTTATTCTGATCTGGGCAATCTTATTTATTTGTATCTGTTTCTTTACTACCATTTTCACGATAAATGATTTTACTGCTTACAGCGAAGTACAAACATTTGTCACTGCAATGAGTGGGTTCTGTGGTATTAGTATTTCGATGTTTGTGCCAATTTATTTCTTTCGCTTCCTTTATCGGAAACGCAGCTGTGATTTATATTTCGGCTTGCCGATTCGTAAAAAGGAATTATTCTCTACAACCTTTCTCTTTGGCTATCTGGCTATCCTGATCCCGATTGCAGTATACTTTTTATCAACTTCGATCATTGCCAGCCAATTCATGAATGTGTTATCCTCAACAATCTTAATGAACATCAAGGTCATGGGTTTCTTTGCTATCTTCATGTTATGTATACAAGCTATCATTTGCTTTTTGTGTATTCGATGTAACACGATGATGGATGCTTTATTTATTAGTGGAACTTATGTGATTTTACCTTTTATCTTATACATTTCGATGAACATCTTCTTAAAGGAACAGGTAAATGTCATCACACTAGGCTATGGGAACTATATAGAATATATCTTTAATACAGATACTATTTTAACGTTTCTAAGTCTTCCTTATGCGGCATTGCGAAATGTAGCTTACCTTTTTGATTATTCACCAGATTGGTTATCCATCTTTTATTGGATCATCCTCTGTGCGATTGCTCTTTATTTCGCCTATCACTATTTTATCAATCGAAAAGCTGAAGATAGTGAGCAGCGTACAACATTCTGGTTGGGCTATTCATTCATTATTCTTATCGTAACCTTCTGTATGATTCTAGCTGTCCAAACAGCGAGAGGTGTTTCTCTGCTTGTCGGGTTAACGATTATATTCTTTATGTATTTATTCCTTGTTTTCTTTTCAAAAAGGAAAATCGTCTTAAATATAAAAACGATTACTGTCTTTGTCGGTCTGCTTATTGGCAGTGCAGCATTTGGTCAGGCATTCCAATATACACATGGCTTTGGCGTAGTACAAGAATTACCACAGTTGGAAAAAGTAAGTTCGGTAAATATAGAAGTTGTAATGAGCCAAGAAATTAACCATAATAAAACGACTATAAATGGACTTTCCTTAGTAGGTAAGACAAAGAATGAAACGTTAAATAAAAGCATCTATGAGCTGCACAATGATGTGCTAGATGTCTGCACAGATAAGCATGAGGGTGGCTCAACACAAATTACCTTCCTATATACGTATCGTAACGGACGATATATGAGTCGAACTTATAGTATAGGAGATGCTGTAACAAAGGGAATCATCCTACCTAAATTTGATGAATATCATGAAGAGGCTAAGCAAGGTAAGATCAACGCATCCGTAGACTATACGTATACTGTTTCAAATGATGTGATAAATTATTAATGAATTCTGCCATAAGCCTTTCTTATGATGATTATGAAGAGGGGAATGGCTATAAAAATTTAATGTATTTTACCATCTTTTTCGCGAGAAACACTTGCGATTTGAAAAAAGTGTTGCTATAATGGTATAGCACTTACTTTGGACCCACCTGAGGTCTAAGGCGGAAGGAGAGTAAAATTATGAAAAAAGGAATTCACCCAGAATACCACCGTATCATGGTGAAATGTACTTCTTGTGGAGCTGAATTTGAAACAGGTTCAACAGCGAAAGAATTACGTGTTGATACTTGCTCAAACTGTCATCCATTCTTCACTGGTCGTCAGAGATTTGCTGCTGCCCAGGGACGTATCGAGAAGTTTAACAAGAAATACGGACTTAAATAAGAACACACATAAAAAAGAGGGTAACCTCTTTTTTTCTTTCATAGGGAAGCCTAGCCTTTCATAATTGAATGGTATTGAGGCAATTGTTTCCAATCAATAAGCAGATGTTACATATTGAAAAAGTATTTGGGAAATATGATAATTTCTTATGTTTATTTCTACCATTTCCCACATAAATTCGTTATAATAGATACTGTTGTAATGAGGTGAAAAGATATGTATCAACAATATCGTGAAGGGTGGCTGGAAGTCATCAGTGGCTGTATGTTTGCAGGAAAAACAGAAGAATTGATTCGTAGAATCAAGGTGTTGGAATATGCTAAGAAAAAAATAGCTGTTTTTAAACCGAAGATTGATAATCGTTATAGTGAGGAATGCGTTGTATCACATGCCGGAAGCAGTGTAAAAAGCTTTAACATCAGTAAGGCAAGAGAAATTTTTGATTACATAGATGACAGTTATGATGTAATTGCTATTGATGAAGTACAGTTTTTCGATGAAGAAATTGTGCAGATTTGTGACTATTTTGCTGATCGCGGCAAGCGTGTCATGGCGGCTGGATTAGATATGGATTTTCGCGGTGTTCCATTTAGTGTTATGCCGGAATTATTCACGCACGCGGAATTTGTTACGAAACTGACTGCTGTTTGTACAAAGTGTGGAGCACCTGCTACACGGACACAGCGTTTGGTAAATGGTAAGCCTGCAAGTTATGATGATCCTATTATCGTTGTGGGAGCCAGTGAACAATATGAGGCTAGATGTCGTCATTGTCATGAGGTAGAAGGACGACCTCAAATACATGTAGAAATGAAGAAATAAGAAAAGATGAGCGTTTGATTTATTAATTTGATAACGTTCATCTTTTTAAATGTCTTTGTCATTTGACTTTTTTTGTTTTAGATAATTCATGATAAGAAATTTACGTTTTTCACTTGTTTGTGTCGTATATAAAAAGGAAGGAGGTCTAACTAATGGCACATATTGAGTGTGGCG
>NZ_CEVYEL010000062.1:0-13951 GCF_982403165.1 Longicatena sp. | reverse complement strand
ATGAGTTTGACGTATTTTTATTTGTGAGGCTATTTCTTATTCGTTACAGCCTCTTATTTAAAATCTTCTGCCTTTTTTTCCTGCACGCATAGCTTTGTTCATAGCACGCATATTTTTCATGCCTCCCATGGCTCCCATATTAGGCATTTTTCCATTTTTTGACATTGACATCATCTGTTTCATCACCGTCTTCATCTTTTCATATTCGGAAATGCAACGATTTACATCAGCCACCGTAGTTCCACTTCCCTTAGCAATACGATTTTTTCTTCCTGCTCTAAGAATATTAGGATTTTCTCTTTCTTCAGGCGTCATACTCTGGATGATAGCCTTGCTTTTTTTCAATTTATTATCTGCCTTTGCCTCATCAATTTGATTTGCCATCTGTCCCATACCAGGCAACAATTTCATCATGCCGCCTAAAGACCCCATCTTTTCTATTTGTTCATATTGAATTAACATATCACTCAATGTAAATTGTCCACTCATCATACGATTTGCTGATTTGGTGCTAGCTTCCATATCCATTTTTTCCTGAGCTTTTTCTACCAGTGAAAGAATATCACCCATTCCTAAGATACGATCTGCCATACGATCTGGATGGAACACATCCAAATCCTCAATTTTCTCACCTAAACCAACAAATTTTACAGGCACTTGTGTGATGCTTCGTACAGATAAAATACCACCGCCGCGAGAATCACCATCTAGTTTCGTTAAGACAAGTCCAGTAACACTTAGCTGTTCATGAAAGCTACTTGCGACATTCACAATATCCTGTCCAGTCATAGCATCAACGGTTAACAAAATGTCATCCGGATGAACAAACGCTTTAATATCAGACAATTCTTGCATCAATTCTTCATCTATATGCAAACGCCCAGCGGTATCAAAGACAACCGTATCATAGCCTTGTTCTTTGGCATAATCCATCGCTTTTTGCGCTGTTTCTAATGCCTTTGTTTCAACCCCTAAAGAAAACACCTCGACATCAATGCTTTCACCAAGTGTTTTCAACTGTTCAATCGCCGCCGGACGAATTACATCACAGGCAACCAATAATGGCTTACGACTTTGTTTCTTCTTCATAACATTAGCGATTTTAGCTGCCGCCGTTGTTTTACCAGTACCCTGTAAACCAACCATCATGACGGTTGTTATGCCCGTTTTCTTATAATTGATAGGAGCTTCTTCATTTCCTAATAAGGCAACTATTTCATCATGAACGATCTTAACGACCATTTGCCCAGGGTTTAAAGAAGTCATCACTTCAGTGCCCAATGCTTTTTCTTTTACACGAGCGATAAAATCTTTTACAACACCATAATTCACATCAGCTTCTAATAATGACATGCGCACTTCCCGCAACATATCATTCATATTTTTTTCGCTTAATTTACCTTTACCTGTTATATTTTTAAACGCCTTTCCCAGACGTTCACTCAAACTTTCAAATGCCATTCTTCTATTTCCGCCTTTCTTCCTGAATTCTTGTTTATTATATCATAGCCAATTCTTATTTGGAAAGGCTATTTCATGGATTCTTTGCGATACAACGCAATATGAAAAGATATCTGTGTCGTCAATTCCTTGCATTGTTTTAATGCCTCTGCTTGCTGTTTAGGAGTTCTCCAATAATATGGAGTCATTTGAAACAGTGCCCAAATATCCTGAGCATCCTGAATTGTAATGGTATCTTCTACAATTTCTTCATGTAGTAAGGTAAAACCGGAATAACCTGTTTCAATTTCATTTTCATACACATCCGTATATAACAATTGTTTCAGCTCATATAGATGCTTTGGACCAGGACCTACCTTTAAAAAATAACCACCTGTTTTTAATACTCTATAATTTTCTTTGCTATCCACAGGGGCAAAAACAGACACCACCCCATCTGCACAATGCTTGGCTATTGGTAAATGGAAGATGTTACACACCCCATAAGTTACACCACGATGCGCTTTACAAGCCTCATCAATCGCATGCTTGCTTAAATCAAAGCCATAAATTTGTGTGGCAGGCAATACTTCCTGAAAATAATTTGTATAATAACCTTCTCCACACCCTGCATCTATCAGCGTTTCCAATGCTAATTTCTGTAACATTGTCGCTAATCGTTTTTGCAGAATATGATAATAACCATGGGATAAAAAACGGGTACGAGAGCGTACCATCGCTTTATCATCACCGCTTGCCTTATGGGAACCAAGCACCAGATTAACATATCCGCGACGAGCTATATCATAACTATGCCCTTTTGCACAGCGCCATACGTGTTCTTCTTTTTTTAATTGTTCATGACATTTCGGACATATGAGCATTCGTTCCACCTCATTCTCTTTGTCTTAGGATTATATCATAAATACATGGCAAGTGTAAATGTAGACAACATATCAAAAAGAAAAGCGCAATACTCTAAACAAAGAGTATTTGCGCAAATGTTTGATTAATAATCATTTAAGCCTGGAACGATCATTTCTTCTACAGCTTCTTTTTTATGTTTTTTATGCACCTTTTTGCTCTTAGGTTTTTCACGCATACGCAGTTGATACCATACTTGTGCAGCAATAAACAAAGAACTTCCAGCACCGGCAATTAAACCGATAAACAAAGCCAAACAGAAGGTGAAGATTGCGTTACTACCCAAACCTAGCAGACAGATAACCGGTAATACAGTCGTAAAAGTAGATAAAATTGATCGTGTTGCCGTATTCTGCAAGGCAATGTTCACAATTTCCTTATATTTTACCTGATCCAGTTTTTCATGTCGGTTTTCTTTAACCTGATCTCGAATACGGTCAAAGACAACAATGGAGTTATTAATAGAATAACCAATGATTGCCAACATTACAGCTATGATTTCCGTATTCACCTCTAAACGGAAGATAGCACAGAAACATAAGATGATAAAGACATCATGTATCAACGCAATGATACCACTTAATGCATAATCCCATTTAAAACGCAGGGAAATGTAAATCATAACACCAATCCATGCCAATACAGAAATAACAATAGCTTTTCTTACTAATTCTCGACCGATGACTGGTGTAACAGTACTATCGCTGACATCATGTTTGTATGTTGCCTTCAAAGCCGTTTTCGCTTTTTCCATCGTGCTTGTATTAACCGCTTCCTTAACAAAGACATGTGCAATCTCATTCTTATCACCATTGATCTTCACACTGTTCGCATGAATACCCAAAGATTTTAATTGTGTTTTTAATTCATCAGCTTTGATTGCACTGTCACTTTGTACCGTAATTTTTGTACCACTGGTAAAATCAATACCGAAGTTTAAGATACCATCGCCTTTGAAACCATTAAAGCCCATACAGCCAATGGCAATGACCATAATAGTCAAAGAAGTAAAGATGAAATATTTTGCTTTACCAACAAAGTCAAATCCTTTAAAGCGTCCATAATAGAAACGTGATTCTCCGTTAGCAACGCTTGGAATCTGATTTTTCTTGACACCAAACCAACTCTTCTTATCATCCAATTTGCCACTGTCCACGAGCATCTTCAAAAGGAATTTAGCTACAAAGACAATAACCAGTAATGTAGAAATCGTTGACACGATCAACATGGTCGCAAAACCTTTTACACTACCTGTACCGAAGATGAACAGAATCAATGCGGAAATAAAGGTCGTAAACTGAGCATCAAAAATCGTGACAAATGATTTGGAACTACCTTCGTAGAAGGCTGTTTTGACACTTCTGCCACTATATAAAGCATCGCGAATACGCTCGAATGTCAAAATATTAGAATCGACTGCCATTCCGACACCCAATACCAAGGCAGCGATACCTGATAAGGTAAAGACGGCTCCCATTAGGTTATTAATCAAGAAGACAACAAAGACGTAAGATGCAATTGTAATTGCGGATATAACGCCCGGTAAACGATAATATAAGATCATAAACAACATGATCAAAGCAATACCTACAGCACCAGCCATCATGGTTGTTGAAAAGGCATCAATACCATAATCAGCGGTTACCGCATTGCTATAGGATTCGACCATTTTCACAGGCAAGGAACCTGAATTGATAAGATCCTTTAATTCATTTGCCTCATCTTTGCTAAAGTTCCCACTAATTTGGGCACTCGTACTATTAATTCCCTCTTTTACAGATGCCGCAGAAATATATTTTGGTTTCTCTTTTGTTTTTTCTGCTGCATAAGAATCTGTTGCCTGGTCAAAATCCAGCCAAGCTACCATCAGATTTTGACCATCTCCCATTGCCGCAACCTTTTTGGTAACCTCATAAAATTTACTTTGATCTGCCAGTTTCAAACTAACGACGGGATTGCCATATTGATCTGTTGTAACACTGGCTCCTCCTTCTTTTAAAACACTAGCATCCATCAGCAGATTATCATTCACATCACGGAATGTTAAATTTGCAGTAGATGAAATTACCCTTCTTGCCTGGTCGGCATTTTTCACTCCAGCTAACTGTACACGAATACGGTTATTACCTTCCACCGTAATATCTGGTTCATTAACACCAAGCACATCGACACGTTTGTTTACAGATTCTGCCACTGCGCTCATACTTGGCATCTTTTTTCCATCCAGCGGACTTACTTCATACAGAATTTCAAATCCACCCTGCAGATCCAAACCAAGCCTCATGTTATCTTTGATCATTCCACTGCAAGTGACAATGACTGCCAAAATTGTCAAAACCGTGATGCCAAAAACAACTAAACGCGATTTTTTCATTGCTTATCTCCTCCAAATAAATCTTCAAAGTCATTAATCTTCATTTTTGCGCCAAGTAAAATGGCCTCATTAGATAAATATGCGACCACATCGTTAGCACTCAGCTGCATGACATCATTCACCGCATCATGCACACTATCTACTTTCTCATATTTCCATTTTCCAATTAATGCACTTTCTACATGCTGATATGTTAAGGAAGATAACTGTTCTCGTTTGAGTTCATTGGCCTTTAGGGCGATGGCAAGTTTTATGTATTTATCATCAATCAGACTTTGCTCACTCATAGTTTCCTCCTCAATACCATAACACATATTTTACATCATTCCTTTTCATAAGGCAATATGAAATTCCAAGTAGGGTATTTTCACATCATTTCAACTTTCTAATGAAAGGCCTAAAAAGCAGCAAGAAAGGTCCTTTATATTGCTGCGAACACCATCTTTCCATGGTATGCACATGTTTTTTGCATACGTTTCATATACTTTGATACAGACAAGGATGATTCTTATGAAAAAAACATTGCTGCGTTCAACGTTTCTTTTACTGTTGGTTTCCGTGATTGCTAAAATCTTATCTTTTCTTGTACGTATTCTTTTAGCTCGCACTCTAAGTGAGTCTGCAATGAATTACTATACACTCGCTTCCCCAACCATGGTCATTATGATTACCTTAGCGCAAATGGGGATACCTGGAGCTTTGAGCAAGGTCATTGCCCAAAGCAAGGATACGCGTAAACCACTTTTAGCAAGTATCCTTGTTTCCATGATAAATAATATCGTAATTATCGCCGCCTTTTTCATTCTTCTTCCCTTTTTATCTTTCTATATTTTAAAACAGCGTGAAATATTACCGGTGTTATACGCCATTTTACCATTAATTCCCCTTGTGAGCATATCCGGTATATTAAAGGGGTATTTATTCGGGAAGCAACAGCACGTTCAAGCAACTGCCTGTCAATTATTTGAAGAAGGTTCACGTATCCTCTTTTTGCTTGTTATGTTCTCTATGGATCACTCGTTAACTAATGTCACAATGGCAAAAATTGCCATGTATTCAATCAGTGTCGGTGAATTATGTAGCAGTTTGTATATGCTGTTCGCCCTTCGTCAGCATAAACATGATATCCGACAATTACCAACCTTATTTCACACATTGCATCGTCAGCAATTTGATGAAGTATTATCCATCAGCATCCCTATGACCGGAAGTCGTTTAATCGGATCTTTTACCTATTTTTTAGAGCCCATTGTCATGGTAATTGGTTTAAGTGCCTTACAAAGTGATACGATGATTCATGCCTATGGACAATTGAATGGCTATGTTTTGCCAATCATCACGATGCCTAGTTTTTTAACCATCACCTTAAGTAATTTTTTACTTCCTTCTTTTACGTATCATTATGCCCGTGGACATGAAGCGACAGCCCGTCATCAATTTTCTTTTATCTTAGCAAGTTGCTTTATTGTCGGTGCTATCTGCAGTTTCCTATGCTATTTTTTTAATGAAGAATTGTTATTGCTTTTTTACCACAATACACGCGGTGCCCTTTTATTAAAACAACTCGCCATTCCCTTTGCACTGTATTCGCTGCAGCCTCCTTTAAGTAGCATGTTGCATGCGATGTCGCTCAGTAAAAAAACAGTATACGATACCTTTGCAGGCTCCTTTACCCGTTTATGCTGTGTCGCCTTTTTATCACATATCCTGTTCGCTGATGCATTAAGCATAGCAATCAGTGCTGGTATGTTGGTCACGACTTGTCTTCATGCCATTCGCCTATGGTTCGCTTTTACCAAAAACAAATAATTATTGCACATTATAAAAAAGATAGAAACATGGAAAAATTTCTATCTATACCATCTAATTTCTTATGGCGACATGATAAAATCAAAACATCTTATTTTGGGAGTCTATTTCCTTCTTAATGATAAAAAAAGCATTTTTTTGCCAGATGCATAAAAAGATATCTTTAACATCTTGAATCCCTTCTTCTTTCATACAGGCTTTCAGCCATTCACTGTCGCGATGCAGATCCTTCAGTGCTTTTTTATTGATAATGCCATCACTGATCAATGGATCCGGATGCTTGACTTTACAGCTTTTTTTCGGCAACACACTTAATTGTCCATTATTTTCCAATACAGCAAAAGCCACTTCATCAGGCGTACATAGATCATGCGAACGTATTTGACTCATCAAATCGTCAATGTTATATCGATTCTTACGCATTGCATCTTGGTTGATGTGTCCATTATGTATTAAAATAACACTTTTACCATCAAAAATATCACGTACTTTTTTGCTTTTTAATAAGATCCAGCTGATAATGATTTGTAAAACGGCCAAGGTAAAAATGGGTACGAGTGATTTGAGAATACTTTCATGTGATTCGGTAATAGAAATAGCAAGCAATTCACTCATAACCAAATAAATAACAATATCAAATACAGATAATTCACCAACTTCACGCTTTCCCATGATTCGTAAGGCAATTATAATGACAAAGTATACGACGAGACATTTTATCATCAATGTGATATATTCTTGCATTTTTCATCCTCCTTGCATAGTCCGACAAACTTTTTCATACATTACAATGAGGTGATTCCCATTGAAATCAAAGTTACAGACTTACCTTCAAAGTGCCGCTATTCTTTTAGCACTCACATTGTTATTTTCTCTTATCTTTGCCGCTTTATACTATTTTACCTGGATTTCAGCTGAAACTTTTCATATTCTGAATTGGATTGGCGGAGCTATTGCTTATGGTTGTGGAGGTGTCTGGTTAGGCATCAAAACAAAGAAAAAAGCGCTGTTCAGCGCTTTAGGAATGATTCTTTTATTTTGCATACCCGTCTTTTTATTAAGCGGCATTTCTTTACTGTCCATTATAGAAATGCTTTCCAAAGCTCTGGCTTTTATCGCTTGCTGTATGTTAATGTATGCGAAGACACAAGCGAAAGCTTAATTATAACTTGAATAACCCTTCTTCCATATCATAACCCAAATGACGATATGCTTTATCCGTTACAATGCGACCACGGGGTGTACGATTTATAAAACCGATTTGTAATAAATATGGTTCATACACATCTTCTAATGTCATAGCTTCTTCACCGATACTGCTAGCTAAAGCTTCCAAGCCAACCGGACCGCCTTTAAATCGTTCAATGATTCCTTTCAAATATTTATGATCAACGTTATCAAGGCCTAAATGATCGACCTTTAACTTATCAAGGGCCATTGCAGCGACTGCCTTATCGATGATGCCATCATTCATAACTTGTGCAAAATCACGCACTCTGCGAAATAAACGATTTGCGATACGTGGGGTTCCACGTGAACGCAATGCTATTTCCAATACGGCTTCCTCTTCAATTTCCGTATCCATGACACGGCTTGTACGCCATATGATCTGTTGCAACTCATCTAGACTGTAAAATTCCAGCTGCGATACTATACCAAAACGATCTCGCAATGGTGCTGTTAGATCTCCAGCTCTAGTCGTTGCGCCCACTAAAGTAAATGGTGGAAGATCCAAACGGATAGAGCGTGTCGTACTGGAATCTTTACCGACTACGATATCAATACAATAATCTTCCATTGCTGGATAGAGCACCTCTTCGACTTGTTTGGGTAAGCGGTGTATTTCATCAATAAACAAAACATCTCCTGCTTCTAAAGTTGATAAGATAGCAGCCAAATCTCCACTTTTTTCAATAGATGGTCCACTGGTTGTTTTAATATGCCCACCCATTTCATTTGCCAAGATATAAGACAATGTGGTTTTTCCTAATCCTGGAGGCCCATACAATAAGACATGATCCAAAGCTTCATTGCGTTGCTTCGCTGCCTGAATAAATACTGCTAGATTTTCTTTTAACTGCGCCTGCCCGATATATTCCTTTAATGTGGAAGGACGAAGTGTATCCTCTTCCTCAACTCCCTGCATTTCATTTGAAAGCACACGTTCCATGCCTTATACTCCCTTTCTTTTTGCCAATATAGATAATGCCTTTCGAATATATTGATCACTAGTCGTAGACTCTTCCATGGCCATTAATTCTTTTTTCACACTGCTAATTTCAGCATTTTTATAGCCTAAAGCTTTTAATGCCTCTATGGCATCCAACAGTTGGGCATTTTCTTTTGCCTCAATTTCAGTTACTTCTTCGACCAATTTATTCTTCAGATCCAAAACAATTTGACTTGCTGTTTTAGCACCAATGCCTGGTAATCCTTTTAATGTTTTGACATCATTATTTTCAATTGCCATGATCATATTTTTAGCAGGACAAACCGCCAACATACCCAATGCTGTTTTAGGGCCCACACCTTTTACACTGATCAATTGCAAAAACAAATCATGTTCTTCCATACTTGTAAAACCAAACAGCGTAATAGCATCCTCTCGAACATGCTGATAGGTAAACAAGGTTACTTCTGTATTCAAACGTACAGCCTGTGGATTTGCGATATATACACGATAACCAATGCCATTGTTATCTATGATCAAAGAATCATTGCTGTAGCTGTGAATCGTCCCACGAATAAATGCTATCATTTTTATCACCTTGTTTTATTTTATCACGCCTAACGCTAAAAAAAAAGAAGGAGTATGAGATTCCTAATGATTCTTCATCAGCCAACCACAAAGGAAAATATCAAAAAACAATGAAAGAGCTTTTAAGCTCTTTCATATAATCGTAAACCATTCGTGATTTGCTTAATAACATGTAAACGCAATAAATAAAAGAATCGACCTGTGGAAACCGTTACTCTTTGTCCATTGCAATTACCTGCTCAATAAAGGTAGGATCATACTTCTCCTTTAACTCCTTTTGCATAGTGATTGTTTCTGTTGCAGAAGATTCATTCCCTGTAGCATCCATATCATAATATTGTGTACTCTCTAAAAACAGACAATACAAACTTACCGCTTCTAGGTGCTGTTCTTCCTTCATGTAAAACGTATACGTGTCTAAAAAACGCTTTACTACGTCGCTTTTATGAATAATTGCCACAACTTGATCATGTTCATAAAATGAATAAAAATGTTTATCTGCCCCTAGCCCTGTTTCATAGATTTGGTAGGTTTTTTCCGGCGTTATAAGTTCATAATATTCCCATCCTGTTTTTACAAAAAGAATTTGTTTTGTAACATGTAGTCTGCTCATGCATTCAGCATATGGCATGCCATCTTTACGAATAACAACTTTTTCAAAACCTTCTGCATTTAGCTCATAATCATGACCAAGCAACTGCATCGTTCCTATCCACGCTTCGGGTAAAACAGTAGTACCTATAAGCTCACCTTTCCGTGTTATCTCATGTTTGCTTAATGGTAAGCGCTCTTTCTGCTCAAAATTTACAATCATAATTTCCTCCATTTTATATTTATATCTGTATTGAGTATATCGTAAACGGTTACATTTTACAACTAAGATTGAAATTAAAATCATGAACAGGTAATTTTTTTGCAAATCTTCGCATCTATCGTTAATTTTTAGAAGGTGATTGGTTATCTTATAATCCCTTTGATTATTTTTGTGAGATGGTCTGGGTTTTCCAGCATTGGCATATGACAACTATCTTTAACAAAAAAGAGTTGTAGTTTCGCCAAAGTATCCGCATCTAAACAAAGATCGTGTATACGATCAGGATATGCAGGCAAGCCACGATCACCATAAATACCATACACCAAGCAGTTCGCCTGCTGCACCAAATAAGCATCATCAAATGTTTCTTGCAGTTCTTTATTTAAGGCATCTAAGTAATAGATGGATTCTTCTTGAAGCATCGACATAAGTTCATCTTTTACTTCACTATTTTTTGCCAAAAGCAAATTGCGATAAAATGCCGCTGCCGGACGTAAATTAGTTTCTATGAAAATAATCCCTTTCACTCGCATTTGAAAGTCTGCACAAAGCTGTAAGGCAATCTTGCCACCCATACTATGTCCTATGATATAATCATAAGATGCTTTTCCATAGCGATCATAAACATCTTTCGTGATATCCATCACTTGTTTTGCCTGTAACAAAACATCATGCGAATACTTTACAAAAACATTGTCTTCTTCTTCCCAATCCTTTATCATGTATCGCCATATTTCCTTTGTACATTTTGCCCCAGGTAACCATAAAATTTTCATACTTCCTCCTTGGCTTTGCAATCATTTTTTAATTTTTTATAAACGGTAAGATACATCGTCAAATAGCTGCAACCACCACCAATAAAATTGGAAATCGGTTCAGCCAGAAACACTCCCATGACCCCCAATTGGCCAACTGTAGGCAGCCATAACGTTAACGGTATAACAATTATAACTTTGCGGAATAAAGAAAAAAAGATAGCTTGTCCACTTTTATTCAATGCCACAAAAACACTTTGCCCACTAAATTGAAATCCCATCATGAAATAACCAAAGTAATACAGTTGGATTGCCGGTATGCCCCGTTTTACAATCACTCGATCACTAGAAAAGATATGGAGGAAGAACGTAGGCGTCAAATAGACAAATAGCCACATGAGCAGCATATACGCAACAACAACGACACTCATAAAGCGAATTGCCTTCAAGACGCGCTCATCCTTATGAGCTCCGTAATTATACCCTAACACCGGCTGTGCAGCATTGGTAATTCCACTTGCAGGTAATGTGATGACTTCACGTAATGAATTTATAATGGTCATGATACTGATATACACATCACCACCATACTGTTGTAAACTGGCATTGCATACCACCTGTACAGCACTATTGGTAATAGCCATAACAAAGCCACTCATCCCTAGCATAAGGATCTTTTTTACGTAGCACAATTGCAATTTCAATGCATGTCGCCTCAGCATGATACCACTTTGTTTATGCGCAAGAAACCATAAGATGCAAACAGCCGATGCTAGCTGCGAAAGAACGCTTGCGATTGCTGCCCCCTTTACCCCTAAATGGAAACTGAAAATACATAACGGATCCAAAATGATATTGAGTACAGCACCCAATACTACACTTAACATCCCTATCTTTCCAAACCCTTGGGCATTTATAAAGCTGTTCATGCCTAAGGATATCATGACAAAGAGCGAGCCAAACATGTAAATGGTAATATAGTCATCTGCAAATGAAAAAATAGCATCACTTGCCCCAAACAAATATAAGATATCTGTTTTAAACAACAATACAAAAAGGGTTAAAACGATACCAAATACCAGTAAAAGCGTAAAGCTGTTTCCCATAATTTCTTCTGCTTTTTTCGTATTCCCACGTCCTCGCTCAATCGAAAACAAAGGAGCGCCACCCATCCCTGCCAGATTTGCAAAAGCAATGACTAAGGTGATGATGGGAAACGTAATGCCGACTCCGGCAAGTGCATGATCGGCTACATCAGGTAAACGGCCAATGTAAATACGATCAATGATGTTATATAAAACATTGATAAATTGTGCAAGGGTCATAGGCAAAGCCAGTCGTAAAATATGACGGGCTACACTTCCATTACCAAAATTTTCTCCCCCTTTGTGCTTGATCGTTGCTTCTATCTTGCCACGCATAAATCGTATCTACCAACCGAAAGGCTTTAAAAAATGTTCTTCCATATACCATGCAAAGCCATCTTCATCATTGCTTTTCTTTGTTATATCATCCGCAATCGCTTTCGTATCTGCACTGCCATTGCACATACATACACCTAAACCACTGCATGCAAGCATATCATTATCGTTACTTGTATCACCAAATGCCACCACACTTGCGAAAGAAAGCTGATTCATCTCACAGTATTTCTTTAGCGCAAAAGCTTTTGAAACGCGATGATCAGCAAATTCCATTAAGGTTGACTGTGTTTTAAAGCCTTTATAAAACGGTGAAGGATGCTGGGCAACATAGCGTTCAATTGATGGCATAACCTCTTCCGTTACGCGAAACATGATCTTTGCATTCTCTTTTTGATACAGCTGTTCAGGCGTATCCATAACAACAATCTCTTTGTCACTGCTTTTAGCAGAATGTTGCATCATCGCATCATTGCGTCTACACAGTAAATAACCATCATGATAAATAAAGTAGTTTGCATCAAATGGCTCCATCAACTCAATGATTTCTTTAATCCATTCGGGCTTTAATTTATAATAGCCAAATTCTTCTTGTCTTTTTTCATCCCATAATTCAGAACCATTCATACCAATCAAAATATCAAAAGGATAAGAAAATCCCCATTTCTTTGCATTCCGCTTTAATTCATCCAACGGTCTGCCAGAAGCGATACCGAATAATACTCCATGTGCATGTAGACGATCAATCACCTCTTTGGTCTTCCATGTCAATCGGCGATCTGTTGTCACCAAGGTACTATCAATATAACAAATAACCAATTGTATATTTTCCATACTACTGCCCCTCTCTTAGAACGTATGCTCATTATACTACAAAATGTCAATGGATTTAAATTGCATCCAATAAAGCCCATAAACAATTTAATGAAAAAACATCTTTACTAACACCATAGCCAAAGCTAAGAATAAAAGCAGCTAATGGAAGCATGAGAGCAAGGAAAGCGATAAACCCATCGTTTAATATGGAAGGCAATGTTCCTTGATAGGCAAAATACATAGTTAAGCCAATTAGCACTGCAGACAACACCATAATGCAAGATAAGCGAAATTGCCATTGTTTCACATAAGCACTCTTTACCTGTAAAAAACTTTGTAAATTTTCATATTCTCCCTTCTTTCCCAGAGTGATAACACCAATATCATCCACCTTGTGAAGATCAATCGTTTGTTGTGTGAATAATAAAATATGTTTCTGGCGCTGTTTTTTGGCTTTTGCATAACGCACTAATGCAGAAAGAATGTCCTCACCATAAACAACATCGCAGATATACCCATACGTATCCAGATGTTTTGCTTCTTCCAATTCCCAGGCATCTTTTACACAAAGGCGCATTTGCATATGCTTACTTGCAAATAATGCTAACAGCCCTTCCATCGCCTCATCCTGTAATGTTTCATAATCTATATATACATATGATTTTGGTGCAAATGCTATCATAAGAAACCCTCCCTTTATAGTTCCCATTATATGGGATTCAGTAAAAGATTGCAATCATTTTCTTATATTTCTTATTTATCTTATATTTTTGGATGCAACATCATAATCGAGTAGGGTGAAATAAATCACCCTCTCACACCACCGTACGTACGGTTCCG
>NZ_CEVYEL010000061.1:0-13999 GCF_982403165.1 Longicatena sp. | reverse complement strand
CCGACCTATACCCTTAGCAGGGGCACCTCTTCAGCCTCTTGAGTACTACTCCAGTTCTGATTTGCATACATTTCGTTTGCCATAAAAGTATATCATAGTCATTTTTAAAAGTCTAGTCCTAAAATCAAAAAAATAGGCGCTCCTCCTACCTGTTTTCGGCCTTACAAAAAAACAGCCAAACCTGTAAATTTTGAACATTTTCATCACTATTTTACAGATTTCTCATGTTTGTGTCGTATACAAAGGTAGGAGGTGTTCGTATGTATAAAACCATTAAGCTGCGCATTCGTGCAGATCGAGAACGGAAACAAGTATTGCTTGCTTATGAAGATATTTATCACAGTGCTTTACGTAAATATGTATATCAGATGATTTTAGAAGGGAAACCTATACGCTATGATGTCAAACGTATCCATAAAGCGATTCCTAAAGAAAGTAAATGGCAGCTTTATCAGACAGCACGCAATCGCTATGCGTATTTCCTTAAGCATCATGATTGGGAATTTCATAAGTCCAGTATATGGAATCAGCGCAACTTTACCGTTTCGCAAGATACGCTTGTCTTATCTTTTGGTAAAGGTTTTATTGTGAAACAGCTCGTAGTAGGGTTAGCATGTGAAAAGGTGGAATGGGAGAAGGTTAAAGAAGGGATGATTTGTCGTATGGATATTGTTCATGATGAACAATATTGGTTTGCCAATCTACTGCTACAATTACCGTGAATGGTTTCACTTTATCATCACTTCTTTGATTACCGTCGTAAGAATTATCTTTCATTAGCTATGGGAATACATAATAGAAAGACGTAGCAGCGATTCCTTATGAACGCTTAACGCTTTTACGTTCATTCTGTTTCGGATGTACGCTTGTTTTTTAACGGCAAGCTCCTTCTTTATGTATATGAAAGGGAATGTCTGCCATTATTTGACACGCATGCATTTACATGATAAATTAAATAAGTACCTTTTCATAAGGAGGCAGGCTATGAAAGAAGAAAAAAAGCTTACATCAACATCAGATGTGGATAAGATGAAGGAAAGTGATGAACTGATTCCGGAAGAGAATCTGGAACAGATGATGGAAGAGTTGAAAGAAGAATTAAAGGAAGATCCAGAACCACAACAAGATGGTTCCCTGGAGGATCTTTCATCAGATACCATGGAAACCGTTACGAAGGAAGTAGAAACAAAGCCTGAAACGTTAGTAAAATATCGCATTTTCTTTGTTTCTGATATGGATGAAGAAGCGCGTTATTTGCATGAGATGTCTATGAGTGGGTATCACTTTAAAGAAAAAAAGGGCATTCGCTATACCTTCGAACTGGGTGAAGTAAAAAACTACTATTACCATTTAGGCTATTATGAGCATGGTCTGCGTGATGGAGATCGTTATGTAGAGAACTTTAAAGAGGCCGGATGGGAAAGCATTTATCATGAAAAGAGTGAATTTGATGGAATGTTGCATTATTTTCGCACCCTAGAAGAACCCGGTGCGCCTGAACCGGAAATCTATAGTGATCGTAAATCACGTAATGCTTTGTATAAACGACTGTTATCCAGCTGGCGCAATTTGATTACGATGATTGTCATTCTTATGGTTTTCATGTTAGGTATTTTGTTTTTCTTACTAACACATCCAACGATATATCAGGGTATTTTTATGACTATTTTCACAATTGTCGCTGTTCTATTGATTGGAACCTTTATCCTTTATTTAATGATTTATATGAAAGTAAAGAAGAAGTTATTAGAGTTTAAATATCAATCATAATATCTTCTGGATATAGCAAAGATATCAATAAAAATGAAACGTTATCCGACGTTTCTTTTTTTAAGGAAGAGTGCTATACTTTTGTACAAGAGGTACTTATGAAAACAATTTTATGCTTTCTTTTCAGCTTAGGTATATTTTTGCAGGCGGCAATGCTGGTGAATGCCGGGGTGCTGTTTTTGTTGTATTTTATACTTCGGCTTTTTCACGTAAGTAAAACGCAGATTCTTACATGGTATAACCGATATCCGAAAACAGCCTTATTTATCACTTCGCTTGTGGCAGAGAGTAGTACACTTATCATATTATTGCCGATTTGCAGAGAATGGTTTGGTTTTATAGGGTATAAGCTTGAGGATGAAACGTTATTGCTATTTGCGTTATTAGAAATCCTGCCATCTTTCTATAAATTTCATAAGGTGAAAGCATTTATCGATTGAGCTTATCTTACCTTCATAGCAGGCAGTTATAATGCAAAAAATGAATCATATGGCATCACTTTTGGGTATATGTTTATGAAAGAGAAAAAAAAACATCGTATGATGTTTTTTAGCTGCCAATTAAGAAGTCAAGAATATTCCATCCGGCATCTGTTTCGCTCTTGTATAATTCTGTAAAACCGCAACGCGTGCAGGATACGGTTACGAATTTTTTATTCTGAACATCAAATAATTTCGCAAAATTGCCGCCGGTTGCCTGAAACTGGTCGCTTTCATAAGATGTATTCCCACATTTAGGGCAGACAAATTGTTTCTTTTCCATTATAAGAACCTCCTTGAATATAAATATTATAGCATTTATCAATAAGATGGCAAAGATGAAATCATTAAGAAAAAGTAAGGAGTTTTGATTATCAAAAGAATGGCATATAAAAGGAACGATATCTTTTTGATAATCGTTCCTTAGCTTTTTTATAACAATTTGGCAAAGAAATTGGTGATCTTATCGAAGAAGTTATCTTTACTTTCTTCTTTTGTGGCTTTCTTTTCTGTTTCTACTTTCTTCTCATGTTTTAGTTCTTCTGTCTTATAAATGAATTTTACTTTTGCTGTACTCTTTGTAGGGGCACCTGCAAAGGTATGCTCATTTTCAGCTTCTTTGACGATTTCATTTTTAATAGATAGCAGCTGATTCAGATCGCTCATAGATACATTGACTTCATGTTTCATTTTATCAATGCCATCCATTTTAAAGGTTTGCATACCTTTGTTTAATTCACCTGTTTTTTCGGCTAATGTGGTTGTGGCAGCGTGCAGCTGTTTCGCCCCTTTGCTAAGAGCTGTTGAACCATTTTGCAGCTTAGTAACACCGGCATTGGCTGTTGTTAAGCCATTTACTAAGGTTTTTGATCCATTATATAATTGAGAAGCACCGCTGCTGGCAGATACCATGTTCGTATTTAAAGTCTTAATTCCAGTTTTTAATTCACCTAAATTGGCAGTTGCTGTTTTTAATTGACTGGTGCCGGCAGCTAGGGTAGCTGCACCTTCTGCAGCATCTTTCATACTATCCTGCAGCGTACCTAAATCAGTCAGCGTTGTTTTTACTAAAGTAACTGCGCCGTTTAATTGAGTGGCGGCGGCATTTAATTCCGGTGCTTTTTCAGACAGCTTTGCACTTCCTAACGCAGCCGCTGCACTCAGATTACTGACATTGTGACCAGCACCATCAGCATCGCCATATAAAGCATTTTGAACACCGGAAGCATAACCTTCGGCATAAGTTGTATCTGTACAAATTGCTTTGAGTGCGTTGATTTGTTCCTGTGTCATATTTGACTTGGTTGGATCAGCGTTTTGAGCATAGAGGGTACAAGCCGTTGTCTTGGCAGCTGTTGTTTTAGCGGTTGCTTGTGCACTGGCTGCTTTCAGAGTGTCGCCATTCACAATGGTATTAATGCCTTGTATTGCCGTGTTAAGTTTCAAAGCACTATTCGCTAATTCCGTCAATTGTGTAGGATAGGCGGCTAAATCATCTACTAATGTCTGCATCTTTTTTAAATCTACTGCCTGAATCTTGGTGTTGCCTTCACGCAAACCGGTGGATAATGTCTGCATGCCATCATTCAACTCAGATATACTGGTGACTAAGGTTGGCAGATCTTTTGTGGCAGTGGTCAGTTTTTTGGTGCCATCTTTGGCAAGAGAAAGGCCATTGCTTAAATTTTTCAAGTTGGCAGATAATTCTTTAGAACCTTTGGTTAATTTTGTAGTACCACTCTTTAAGTCATTTACACCAGTGCTTAAAGCCGGAATACTATTTACCATTTCTTTAACCTTGCTGTTTAAGGTGGCTGTGCCTTCAGCAAGCTGACTGGTTCCATTTGCTAACTTAACACTTGCCTCACTCAACTGATCAATGCCATCCAGTAATTCATCAAGTGAATTAATATCTTTCAATTTATCAAGAGGAACTTCCGGTGTTAAGGCAATCATGATAGGCCCCATCTCAAAGTCCTTTGTTTCACACTTGATGACGTATTCATCTTGGATTTTTAAGCCTTTGGTATCGTTAATACCACTACTTTTTAAGGTGTCTTCCAATCCTGGCAAAGCAACGATACCAACCATTTGATTATTGCCTTCATTCAAAATTTTTCCATTTTCACAAGTGACGTTGGAAAAGTGATCTGTGGACAGATCAATGACGCCGGCACCGATATATAAGGGATGAATATTGGTTGTTTTGCCATTGATATTCACCTGACGTGTCTGTGTGTTTTTCATGGTTATATGAATTTCCAATGGACCGCTTTTTCCAATGAGATCCTTACCATCTATTGCTTGACCATTTAGTTTATAGGTGACATTTACCTTTACTGGCAATTGTTTCGTTGTTTTTCCTTCATAATACACATCATTGCCATCAACATTCCATGTATAGGTATTTCCTTTCACAGAGGGCTGGTCATCACTTTTTACATTTTTGACATCTTTAAGATCAAGTGATTCTTTAATGTTTTTAATACCATGATCATTATGCAGCCAGCTGCTTACGATTTCTTCATCAACACTTCCATCTGGATGCAACATCGCATAGACCGTTTCATCCTTTGTTGTTTGTGTATCATCGCCATCTTTGGCATACAGTGTTGTCATACAAGTATTTGCCATCATCAGACTCAATGCGGCACAAGTAACTGTTTTTACATTTTTTTTCATGTTCTCAACCTCTTTCTTTCCTTATTTATTTCAAATTGGCTTTTGGCCAACCTTTTGTTGTTTTTTCAATCGCTTTATGGAAGATAATCAACAAGGCAGGCAATACCAGAAGAATTACCAGCATAGAGATAACAGCGCCTCGTGAAATCAGCGTACACAAGCTCTTGATCAGATCCATCTTCGCGATGAAGGATACACCGATACAGGCTGCGAAGAAGGATAAACCGGATGTGATAATACTTGGGGCCGATTTGGCTGCGGCTTCACGCGCTGCTTCAATGACCGGTTTGCCATTACTTAATTCTTCTTTATAACGCGTTGTCATCAAAATTGCATAATCAACCGTAGCACCTAATTGAATCGTTCCGATAACGATGCTGGCAATGAATGGCAACACACTACCGGTAAAGTATGGAATACCCATATTGATACAGATAGCAAATTCAATCGACGCAACGAGGATTACTGGCAATGCTAAAGATTTAAAGGTAATTACAATAATTAAGAAAATAGCTAATACGGATAAGATATTAACCATCTTAAAGTCAATATCCGTTGTTGTGATCAAGTCTCGCGTTAAGCTTCCTTCACCAGCAATCACGGCATGTTTATCATATTTGTGCATGATGTTGTCAATCTTATCTAACTGTTCGTTTTCTTCATCCGTAGCCGCACGATACGTTGAGTTGACCAAGATCATTTTTTTACCGCCATTATTTAAAATGGTTTTAACGGCTTCCGGCTCTAATTGTGTCGGAATTCTTCCGCCAATCAGACTCTCATAGGAAACGACACTGTAAACACCGTTTAGTTTTTCCACTTCATCACAGATTTCTTTAATTTGATAGTTTTCTAAATTTTCATCCACCAGTAAGAAGTGGGTGGTTGTCATATGGAACTGATCCTTTAATTTATTTGTCCCAATGATGCTGGCAAAATCCTGCGGCATGTTGGCGCTCAAATCATAATAGACTTTGGTATGATTTTGTGCATACCCCATCGGAATGAACAAGACTAAGAAAATTACCAGAATGCCTTTATAATGCTTTGTTAAGAAGGCAGGCAGTTTCTTAGGTTCCTTCAAGATGATTGGATGTTTCCATTTTTCAATATACTTATCAAAACGCATTAACAGCGATGGCAGGATGATGATCGTGGATAAGACACCAAAGATAACACCTTTTGCCATGACAATACCAATATCTTTTCCTAAGGTCAGTTGCATGGCACATAATGCTAAGAAACCGGCAATGGTTGTAACTGAAGATGAGGTGATGGAAGTAAAGGTTGCCTGAATCGCATTTGACATTGCTTCATCACGATTACTTGTTTTATTCTTTTCTTCCTGATAACGATGCAACAGGAAGATAGAGTAGTCCATGGTAACACCTAACTGTAAGACAAGCGCTAAGGCTTTTGTGATATAAGAAACTTCGCCGAGGAATACATTAGTACCAAAGTTATAAGCAACCGGGAAAGCAATTCCCAAGACGAAGATAAAGGGGGCAATGGATGACTCCAATCCCATAAATAAGACAATCACACACAAGATGATGGCCGTGACTCCATACAATGGTGTTTCTTTTTCACTTAAATCCTTAATATCTTCGGATACGGCAGAGAAACCACCCAAATAGCACTGCTTTTCACTATAACCTTTGATCTTATGAATGGCATCCATCGTTCTTTGTGATGCACCATCTTCCTCAAAGGTAATAACCATCAGAGTTCCTTTATCCGAATACAGCATGTCTTTGACATCTTTTGGCAAGACCTCCTTCGGGATACTGATATCTAAGATATCGCCTCGCCATAAGACATCCTTTACACCATCAATGCTTTGAATCTCTTTCTTTAATTCCGCAACGTTTTTATCCGGCATATTTTCTACTACCAGCATGCCGGTGCTGGCAAGGTTGAAATCATCTGATAATGATTTTTGTCCTTTCATGGATTCTACATCCTTTGGCAGATAACTCAATAAGTCATAATTGACTTTGGTACGTGCATAACCGATCGCACTTGGAATCAGCAGCAGTACCGCAATTAACAGAATCAGATTTCTTTTTCTAACAATGAAATCAGATAACTTCTTCATACCTCCACGCTCCTATCTTTCTTTTAAGATCGTTTGATCATTTTGCGAATCGTCGTATATAGCATCGGTTTTAAATTGTCGATGCTATCCGGCTGTTTTAATACAATAGAGGAATAACATACGGTTGAAACAAGCTCTAGAATCATAAAAATCAGTTGATAGGCTTCCTGTTCTTGATAACCTAAACTGATTAAATAGCTGAGAAAATCCTCCAGATGATTCACGACCTCATATTCATCATCGCCAAGCTTACCGCCGATAACGCTCCAAGATAGATTTTTCTGGATCATCTTAATGCTGCTGGGATTGGCTTTGAAAAATTCTATGACATAATCTACAAGAAAGATCAATTCTTCGATCTTATCATCAATCTGTTCCTCTTTGGCTTTCATTAATGCTTCATCAATGATGGAAGAGCTTTTCTTCACGATTAGATGATTGATAAGTTGTACCTTATCATGAAAGTAAAGATAGAAAGTGCCCTTTGCTACATGAGCATCCTGGACAATTTGGTCGATGGATATGCGGTTAAAATCCTCTTTCGCAAATAGGCGCAAGGCAGCTTCTTCAATCCTGCGGCGTTTCTCATTCTTATTCATCAGAACCTTGTTTCGCATATAGTTACACCTCTTTTCCTGAATGACTTTAAGTCATTTTTTTATGACCGTGAAAAGGATATGGCAAAAATGACGAACAGTCAATATTTTATATGCAGTAGAAAAAGAAGTTCTTTAGACAGTTCTTTTTATTTGTCTAAATACTATGCGTGAAAGGGGTTTCTGGTTATAAAAGGGTGAAAGCGATACTAGCGTAAATAAGAAATATATTAGTTCTTAAAAAATGAAATACGTTATGGCGATGAAAGGAGAATAGATGGTTGTGCGTGAATATATACAATAAGTTATTATGATGGTTGTTAAAGAAAGCATATTGGTAGATGAAGGTATTTGCTGATATAGATTTGAAAATTGTATCAACATTGGTGATTTCGGTTAGGTTTTCGGTAATAAAAGTTATTTGAAAATTACGCAGTACGTGATTTGTTTGTTATGATGGTACATAAAGAATAAGACATTATACGGTAAGCTTTATTCTTGAAGGAGGGAATATCATGGAGGATATCATCGTCACAAAAGATTTAACAAAGGAATACAGAGGATATAAAGCAAATCATGCGATATCGATGTGTGTAAAAAAAGGGAGTATTTATGGGTTGATTGGGCGAAACGGCGCCGGTAAGACAACATTCATGCGAATGCTGTTGGGGTTAAGTAAACCAACCAAGGGAGAAATTCAGCTATTAGGTAAAAAGGGTAAAGAAATGAATCAGGAACGAAGCCGTATCGGTTCCATCATAGAAACACCTGCTTTTATAACCAGACTTTCTGCATATGATAATTTAATGTTGCGTGCTGATTTGTTAGGGTTAAAGGATAAAAAGAAAGCCATCCATGAGGCGCTAAAAAAGGTTGGCTTATATGAAAAACGCGGACAGAAAGTGAAAGGTTTTTCGCTAGGAATGCGGCAGAGTTTAGGTATTGCTTGCGCTATCTTAGGAGAACCGGAATTATTAATTTTAGATGAGCCCATCAATGGCTTAGATCCGATTGCGATTGCGAATGTGCGTAAGATTTTATTGGATCTGAATAAAAAAGGTACGACCATTATTATTTCCAGTCATATCTTGGGGGAAATGGAAAAGGTTGCCACATGTTATGGGTTTATCGTGGAAGGTAAGTTAGTAAAAGAAATCAGTGAAGAAGAAGTCAAAAACAACAAAGTAGATTTAGAAAAATTCTTCATTAAAATTGCCGGAGGTGAGTTAGATGCATAAGGTAGTAAAGGCGGAGTTATTTAAGCTAAAACGTAATAAAGCATATTGGTTTATCTTATTGTTATCCTTTGGTATTTATCTGGCTTTAGGTCTTATGACGGATGAGAAAATCAGCTTTCAAGATGCGATTGCTTCCTCAGCAAGCATTGTACCTTTGTTTAGTGCGCTTGTTGCCATCAGTGTAGCCCAGGCCGATTATAACGATGGAACAATGAAAAATGTCGTTAGTGCAGGAATTAGTCGTACTAGCATTTATATAGGGAAATTATTGGCTGCCTATATTGGCTGTATGGGAATCTTTTTGATTGAAGCCATCATGTCGGTAGGCTTCAGTGTGTATGGCGGAGCAACGGTAACAATGGATGCTTTCTTTATCATTAAAGCTGTGTTGTTACAGGCCGTAGTCGTATTGAACTATACGGTTATCTTCTTTTTATTGGGAAGTATTATACATAGCGCCGCGTTAGCTGTATCTTTATCCTTTGCATATTATTTGTTTGGAGCTTTTGCCTTTGGTTATGTTGGAAGCTTTTTACATATCAGTGGACTTGCCGATTATGAATTAGGCAGCGTTGCTACGGCAATCGAACAAGTAAATGTTAATACAGTGACGATGTTGCATTTAGGAATCGTAACGATTGTTATACTTTTCTTCGCATATGTCGGAGCTTTCTGTTTCAATCGACAAGAAATCAAGTAACTGTTTTTCACCAAGATACTTTAAAAAAGGAAAATCCCTTTTGTGATGTTTGACTTCACAGAAGGGATTTTGTTTTATAAGAAGAAACCTTTTGATAGTGATCCTGTCGAGCATTCTTAGCACATATCATGAAGCTAGCACATATCATGAAATTGGTGGGTGTTTATGAATGGATGAAAAAGAGTATTTGTATTTACAACTTTACAGCATATGCAGCTTATAGCTGTTGATGGCGAAATATCACCACGGCACTAGATAAAGAAATACCAATCAAAAGTAGGGCAAGAAGAATAGGCACTAAATAATCGGCTGGAAGACTTTGTCCTTGTAGTAAAGAGATAGAATTTGTTATAAGAATAGCAGGCTGTATTTCCTGTAATGGAGGAAATAAAGACATGCCCATACAAATAAGGAAGAACCCTCCAGTACATAATAAAGAGCCAATACTTGTTTTCGTAAGTACACCACCTAATAATAACAATGCCAACAGCAAGCAACCAAACAACCATATACAAAAGATGCCTAACAATAAGTGTGGCACATTTGTCAAAGGCCAAAACATGAAGTTATACAGATATGTGACAAGAAAGCTGATGCCATAACAACATGTCCATACTAGTAAAACACTGCTGTACTTCGCTAATAAAATGGTGGTTCTGGATAAACCTTTTGTTAATAGATGAATCAATGTTCCTTTTTGCAATTCATTAGAAATCATGGTGCTAAAAACAATTAATAGGATGATAATACCAATTTGCGAAATGTTTTTATAAAACTGCGCCCATGAATCCATCACTTCAGGTTGTGGTAATTGTATTTGGATGCCATCTGGCAAAAGACTTGCCGCAACTTCAAGAAGATACCGCGCACTGATAGGGTTCAGAAATCCTAAAGCCAGAAACACCATCATAAGTACAAAGAGCTTGTAGCTGCGTAGATAGTCGTAAAATTCTTTCTTTAAAAAAGCTAGATAGGCATTCATTTTACCACCTCCATATATAGGGATTCCAAGGTCGGTTCAACGATTTCCATACGGCGCAAGGAAAGTTTTTGCTGCAATAATTCCTGATGAAGCTTGCTTTGCAGCAGTGACATATTATCATGTGTGATCTGCAACTCTGTATCCGTACAAATCTTGGTGCTAAACTGCGTTTTGGAAAGAAAATGCTGCATGGATTCAGGATTCATGAATTCTAGTTGCATTCTATTACTGGCCTTTTCCTTGATGGATTGCATACTGCCATGTCGTTGGATAATGCCATCATGAAGAATAGCGTAGGAATCACAGACACGCTCTACATCGCTTAAGATATGAGTGGAAAAAATAATAGTTGTATGATCCTTAATTTGTGTTAGTATGGATAGGATATCCTTACGTCCGATGGGATCTAAAGCAGACGTCGGTTCATCCGCAATAAGCAAATCCGGTTCATTCAACAGAGCTTGCGCAATGCCAAGACGTTGTTTCATACCGCGAGAAAATGTTGCGATACGCTTCTTGCGACTTTGCCATAAACCAGTCAATGTTAAGAGCTCTTCACTTTTTCTTTTACAATCTGCGGCAGACATATGTGTGATTGATGCACAGAGCTGTAAATACTCATAAGGGGTTAAATAATCATAAAAGGCAGGAACATCACTTAGATAACCGATATGGCGATTGGCTTTTGTATTACCAAAACTTACCGTTTCTTGGCATACCTGAATCTCACCGGCATCCTTTGGCAGCAAACCTAATATAAGCTTCATAGTAGTTGTTTTACCGGCCCCATTTTGTCCGACAAAGCCTAAAATACTATGTGCAGGGACGCAGAAGTCCACTCCTTTTAAGACTTCATGAGAGCCAAAGGTTTTTCTTACTTGATGAAGTTCCAGTACATTCATCATTCTTCACCTCTTCCGAATACGAAATAGATAATAGGCCCGAAAAATTGCAGTAATAAGACAACGAAAATCCAGATATATCGATTACCAAAACGATAATGAGGGTGACGTAGAACATGAAATAATGCACTAAAGGCTAAGATCAATTCAATGATGATTAGAGGTAAAAGCAGTGGTAAATGATCAATTAAGGTCTGCATGTGGTTTCCTCCTTTTTCTGCATTAAAATGCGGATACAATGTTGAAAACGGGGATCGTTTTTCATCGGTTGAAATTCCGGTAACTCGTTGATAATCTGCAATAGCGATTCAATGACAATCGTGCGATTGCGTGGTGGCTGCGTATCTAAGGCAATCTCTTTCAGCCAACTGTTTAATTCGGTGAAATAATCATCTTGATTCTGTAATTTATCCATATTCGTTGTAGCAAGGATATCAGCAGAATGTGTCAATTCCTTAAAAGCTTCTTCATAAAGGTGATGATGGGCATATACCTGTGCGATGGCAAGAAGGGATTGAAAGGCTGTATATGGATGGATATGCGATATCTGATACAGTTCCAAAAGACTTTTTACTTTCGCAATGGTTTTTTCGCATGCTGTTAAATCATCTATTCTCAGCATCATAAAAGAGATGGAATCTTGAATTAGAAACAACAAATGCTGATAGGCAGATGTCTGCAAAATACGATATGCCTGTTCCATATTTCCCAATTTCTGATGACAAGCGGCAGTAAGTTCACTGTCTTGCGCAATCGGACGTGGGATTTCTCCTAACAGCTGTAAGGCATCCATGGGTTTATCGCTGGCAATGTATGCCATAATTTCCAAGGTGAGGGTTTCTTTTGTCAAGGTCGGATCCTTACATTCTTTTTCTACATAGTGACAAAGTTTTAAAGCCTCATCTAAGATCTTTGCAGGGTCTTTAAATAATGTGGCATGATTCAAATACAAAACAATCATCTTATATAAGAAAGGGAAACATGCGTGGTACGTATGCAACAATTCTTCACAATGCTTCAAAGCCTCATCACTGTCGTGGGCGATTTCATCAGATAATTGATGATAGAGTTCAACAATAGCTTCTTGTGTCAACTGAGGCTCATATCCCATGAGTTCATCTACAGTGACATTGAATAAAGTGGCAAGCTGAGGAAGAAAAATGATATCTGGATAGGATGTGTTGGTTTCCCATTTTGAAACAGAAGATTTACTGACGCCGATCCAGTTGGCTAATTGATCTTGTGTGATGTTGGCTTTTCTGCGTAAGGCAGCGATATTTTCTCCAAGTTTTAGTGGTTTCATAAATTCTAACCTTCTTTCTTGGTTTCATTATAAGTGGAAGATAGGTATAAAACAATGGATTATGTCGCAACAATAAGAAGAAAAGTTGCTTAATAGGAAACTTGGCAAAATGATTGATCGTTGTGATGCAGGTGGAATACGTAAGATTATAGTACAGATAATAGTGCTATTTTTAAAATATATCTTGCATGATTAGTTGTTTTATGGTAATATATGAATCACCGATGGAGGTTTAGCTCAGTTGGGAGAGCGTCTGCCTTACAAGCAGAGGGTCGGGGGTTCAAGTCCCTCAACCTCCACCATATATAAACAACCCACGGCACTGCTTGAATGGCAGCGCTTTTTTAATATTGAAACCTCCAACAGCAAATAGGGAACTAAAGATCGAATGAGAAAAATAACATGAGTTTGTACAAGCTCAGGATAAACAACCTATGGTACTGCTTGATTAGGAGTGCTATTTTATTATCGAAACCTCCAACAGCAAATAGGGAACTAAAGATTGAATGAGAAAAATAACATGAGTTTGTACATAAGCTTAGGATAAACAACCTATGGCAGTGCTTTTTTAAAACCAGCCAAATGGGAACAAATTATGATATCATAATACTAAAAGAAAGAGGTGTGTTATATGGCAAAGATACTTTATGATGCAAATTATGATAAAGAACTTGTCGCAAAACGCAATCAATGTCATGATCTGTGTCACCAATATAATCAGCTACTGCCTACAGCTGTGAAAGAACGTAAGAAAGTCTTACAAGCTATCATAGGGGAAATGGAAGATGACCTAATTATTGAACAACCATTTTATTGTGATTATGGGACCAATATCCGCTTAGGGAAACAAGTGTATTTGAATATGCATACCATCATGCTGGATGCTGCTGAAATATATGTAGAAGATCATGTGTTTGTGGGACCAAACTGTGCTTTTTATACAGCGGGTCATCCTTTCTCTATAGAAGATCGTCGAGCAGGTTTAGAGTATGCATTGCCTATACATGTTGAAGAAGATGTTTGGATTGGTGGCAATACGGTAGTAATGGCAGGAGTCACGATAGGAAAAGGTAGTGTGATTGGGGCAGGCAGCGTAGTCACAAAAGATATTCCACCATATGTATTAGCCGCTGGAAATCCATGTCGCATCATTCGTTCTATAAAAGAAGAAGCAAAAATAAAAAGCGATTGCCAATTGATACGATTCTCAAAAGTAGACAGTACAAATAATTAAAACGTACTGAATACA
>NZ_CEVYEL010000060.1:0-14266 GCF_982403165.1 Longicatena sp. | reverse complement strand
ATCGACCCAAGACACGAATAGGAGGAAAAATCATGGCATTATTTGAAGGATACGAAAGACGTATTGATAAAATCAATGAAGTATTAAACTCATATGGTATTTCTTCCATCGAAGAAGCAAAAACACTGTGTGATGATTTAGGTGTTGATGTATACAACATCGTAAAAGGCATTCAGCCAATTTGTTTTGAAAATGCATGCTGGGCATATATTGCCGGTGCAGCAATCGCTATTAAAAAAGGTGACAAAACAGCTTATGAAGTAGCGAAATCATTAGGTGAAGGATTACAGGCATTCTGTATTCCTGGATCTGTTGCAGACGATCGTAAGGTTGGTCTGGGACATGGTAACTTGGCTGCTATGTTGTTGGATGACAACACAAAATGTTTCGCATTCTTGGCAGGACACGAAAGTTTCGCTGCTGCTGAAGGTGCAATCGGTATCGCTCGTAACGCTAACAAGGCTCGTAAAGAACCACTGCGCGTTATCCTGAATGGTTTAGGAAAAGATGCTGCGAAGATCATTTCTCGTATCAATGGATTTACACACGTTGAAACTGAATTTGACTACTTCACAGGTGAATTAAAAGAAGTTTACAGAAAAGCTTACTCTAATGGAGAAAGAGCTGCTGTTAACTGCTATGGTGTAGATGATGTACGTGAAGGTGTTGCTGTTATGCATCACGAAGGTGTAGACGTTTCTATCACTGGTAACTCTACTAACCCAACACGTTTCCAGCATCCAGTTGCAGGTACATATAAGAAAGAATGTATCGAACAGGGTAAAAAATACTTCTCTGTAGCATCTGGTGGTGGTACAGGTCGTACATTGCACCCAGATAACATGGCTGCAGGTCCTGCTTCTTACGGTATGACAGATACAATGGGACGTATGCATTCTGATGCTCAGTTTGCTGGTTCTTCAAGTGTTCCTGCTCACGTAGAAATGATGGGTCTGATTGGTATGGGTAACAACCCTATGGTTGGTGCTTCCGTAGCTGTAGCTGTAGCTGTATCAGAAGCATTGAATAAATAATTTTGATAAGAAATGAGCTGTTGTCATAAAGATGACAGCTTTTTTTTGTGCGGATGATAGCAGTTATGGATCATGAAGAAGAAACAAGAGAAAAGAAAGGTACATTTACTTCATATGGACAATTCATTTAGTTATAGAAACTAGATTGACTAATTATAAGAATTATACTATACTATGTATGTAACAATCGTATTTCAATTTGAAATATAAATGGAGGTTCAAAGTTCATGAATAAAGAAAAGATTGCTATTCTGGTGGATAGCTGTTGTAATGTACCGCAGGAATTCGTAGATAAATATGGAATGTATGTTATTCCTTTAAAGGTATTATATAAAGATCGTGAATATATGGATGGTGTAGATATTACCGCTGAAGAAGTATACCGTGGCTTAGAAAAGGAAATCCCTAAGACATCATTACCTTCCGGAGAACATATTCAGAAGATACTTGATCGTATAAAAGCAGATGGTTATGAAAAGGTCATTGCTGTTACGATATCCAGTGGCTTAAGTGGCACGAATAATATGATCAATTTATTGGCAAAAAATTATGAAGGATTGGAGTTCTTTGTGTTGGATACAAAAAATATTTCCATCGGATCAGGATTTCATGCCATTCAAGCGGCTCGTTATTTAGAAGCCGGCATGAGTTATCAAGCAATTTGTGAGAAATTAGAAAAAGAAGTAATGAATTGTAAGGTGTTCTTTGTTGTGGAAACTTTAGAATATCTGCAAAAAGGTGGTAGAATCGGCCTGGTTGCCTCATTATTTGGGAATGCCTTACATTTAAAGCCAATTATATCATGTAATGAAGATGGTGTGTATTATACGGTAGCAAAGGTAAGAGGAAGAAAGCAATCCATATCCAAGACCAAAGAATTGGCTTTGCAATTTGCCGGTAATCATAAGAAATATAATGTCTCCATTATGCATGGTGATGCTGCTGCATTATGTGAGGAAATTAAGCAAGATTTGCTTCCGAAGCTACCTCATATGGATGTATTTGTCAGTGATCAAGTATCTCCGGCCCTTGGTGTGCACACGGGTCCGGGAACGATAGGAATATGTATTCAGGTATTAGAAGATTAAAATGTTGACAGGTGTTTATAAAAATGCCTGTTTTTTCTATTTGTGCTTTATAGAAATCAAGGAAAGACTTATGTTTACGTTTCATATAAAATTAGCATTCATACTAGCCGCAAGAAGTTGTATATACATTAACAAAATTCGCTTACTTAAGAAAATACAGATGCGAAATGGAAGCATTCTTTGCAATAAGATTAAAAGCATATCTTAAAGTAATTTAATCGATTTAACAATCAAATTGATATTATAAATAAAGTGAATAAATAAAAAAATTCAAAAACCTCTTGTCAAAGCGCTTTCAGCATGCTATATTTATATGCGTAATAAGACATGTAACTGGTAATGCAGGCAGGATCTTACAATATCCAGAAGGCAAATATGTTTGTCTGGATGTATTGTAGATCCTGCCTTTATTTTTTGGCCAAAAATTGCATCGTACATGGGAAGGAGAAAAAAATGGATTATAAAAAAAGTGCAGCCGATATTTTAACCTATATCGGAGGTGAAAAAAATGTTGTAAATTTGGAACATTGTTCCACACGCCTTCGTTTTACAGTAGCAGATCAAACCTTAGTTGATGAAGCAAATCTGAAAAAGGTTCCCGGTGTGATTGGCGTTATTCTAAACGTTCAAGTACAAATCGTTATAGGGAATGCCGTTATTGAAGTGTATAACGAATTGATGAAATTATGTAAACCGCAAGAACAGCAATCGATAAAAACGGAAAAACAAAGTTTTGGCAATACCCTGTTAAGTTTTATTGTTGGCATCTTCCAGCCGCTTGTACCAGCTATTGCTGGAGCTGGTGTATTAAAATCTATCTTGATCCTGTTATCTACATTAGGAATTGTATCGGCAAGTGATGGGTTTTATGTAATCTTATCTTCTATTTCAGATGCGACGTTCTACTTTTTACCTTTAATGGTCGCTGTAACCACAGCAACCAAAATGAATACAAACAAACTTGTTGCTTTGGCTGCCGTCGGCGTTTTATTACTGCCTAATAATGTCGCTTTACTTGCAGAAGGATTTAAAATCTTTGGTATTACGGTAAAGAATGTTGCTTATAACTCTCAGGTGTTTCCGGCAATACTTACTGTATTATGCTTAGGTGTGTTAGAAAAAGGTTTAAACAAAATTTCACCTAAAGCAATTAGAGTATTCTTTGTTCCTATGGTAGCTTTAGCAATTACGATTCCCTTGGCATTCTTGGTATTAGGACCATTAGGATATACATTGGGAGAATATCTAACATCTGCAATTCTGTTCTTATATGATAAGTTAGGATTCTTAGGCATTGCTTTATTATCAGGTATCTTACCATTTATGATTGCAACCGGTATGCATAAAGCTATGGTACCATATGCCGTATCGACTTATGGTAATTTAGGTTATGAAATGATGTATCTTCCAGCTTCTTTAGCTCACAATATTTCTGAATCAGGAGCTTGCTTTGCGGTAGCAATCAAGGCGAAAGATCAGCAGAAAAAGTCTGTTGCTGCATCAGCCGGCATCTCTGCTTTAATGGGAATTACTGAGCCTGCATTATATGGTGTAACATTATTAAATAAAAAAGTGTTAATCAGTGTGATTGTCAGTGGCTTTATCACCGGAGGTTTCTGTGGATTTGTATTATTAAAAAGTTTTGTTATTGCAGGACCTGGACTTGCGAATATCACGATGTTTATCGATCCAAAGAATGGCATGAATTTCATATATGGTGTGATTGGATTTGTTATGGCCTTTATCTTATCTTTCGTTATAACTTTCTTTCTTTGGAAAGAGGAAGCAAATAGTGAAACACCCGAAAATAATGATGAAATCAACACAATACAGGCACCTTTAAAAGGAAATGTGATTGCCTTAGAAAGTGTTAATGATGAGATGTTTTCTAAAAAAGCGTTGGGTGATGGAATTGCTATGATTCCTGAAATCGGTGAATTGTATGCTCCATGTGAAGGGACCATAAAAATGGTATTTGATACAAAACATGCTATTGGTATGGAAACAACGAATGGAACGGAATTATTGTTTCATGTTGGTTTAAATACCGTTGAATTAAATGGGAAATATTATGAAGCATGTGTAAAAGCCGGTGATCATGTAAAGCAAGGGGATCTCTTGTTAAAATTTGATGTAGAGAAAATTAAAAGTGAAGGTTATGATGTAACAACACCAATCATTGTAACAAACACTGCTGCTTATGATATATTTGTAAAAGGAAAAGGACAAATGGATCCAAGTGGGATCATGATGATGACAGAAAGGAAGAAATAACATGAGAACATTTCCAGAAGGATTTTTATGGGGAGGCGCAACAGCTGCGAATCAGATGGAAGGCGGTTGGAATGAAGGGGGAAAAGGATGGAGCGTTTCAGATTGTGCACGAGCAAAGTTTGATGTTGATGTGAAAAATTATGAGAAACAAAATGAAATTACATCAAAAGATATTGAAGAAGCATTAGCACATCCTGAAGATATGGTAAATTATCCAAAACGCCATGGAAACGATTTTTACCATCATTATAAAGAAGATATTAAGCTGTTTGCAGAAATGGGATTTAAAGTATTTCGTATGTCCATTGCATGGAGCAGAATTTTTCCAAATGGTGATGATGAAACGCCAAATGAAGAAGGATTGCAGTTCTATGATGATGTATTTGATGAATTAAAAAAATATAACATTGAACCGCTTGTAACCATGTCTCACTATGAACCTCCTTTAAATCTAACCTTATCTTATGATGGATGGTATTCTCGAGAAGTGATCGGTTTCTTTGAGAACTATGTTCGTACAATTTGCGAGCGATATAAAAATAAAGTAAAATATTGGCTGACATTTAATGAAGTTGACAGTATTATTCGTCATCCTTATACAACCGGTGGATTAATTAAGGATCGCTTTCCAAATAAAAATTTTGAAGAAGTATGTTATCAAGCAATGCATCATCAATTTGTAGCAAGCGCTTTGGCAACAAAGATCTGTCATGAAATTATACCGGGGGCAAAAGTTGGCTGCATGATTACGAAATTATCGTATTATCCTATGACTTGCAAACCTGAAGATATTTTAAAATCACAACAAATGATGCGTAATATTTATGCTTATTCCGATACACAGGTATTTGGAGAATATCCATCCTACTTATTAAGCTATTATAAAAATCATGATATTCATATCCATAAAGAAGCAGGAGATGATGAAATCATGAAAAAATATCCAGTTGATTTTGTATCTTTTAGTTATTATATGTCAAGTTGTGTTGCTGAGGATGAAACAGGTATTGAGAAAACCGCTGGGAATACGGTTATGGGATTGAAGAATCCATATCTTCCTTCTAGTGAATGGGGTTGGCAGATTGATCCTATCGGACTTCGTATTTCACTTGTAGAACTGTATGATCGCTATCGTAAACCTTTGTTTATCGTGGAAAACGGTCTAGGAGCTAAAGATGAGCTGATAGATGGAAAGGTACATGATGAATATCGCATTGATTATTATCGAAAACATTTTAAATGTATGTTGGATGCGATTTTAGAAGATGGTGTAGAATTGATGGGCTATACATCCTGGGCATGCATTGATTTAATCAGTGAATCCACAAAACAAATGTCAAAACGTTATGGTTTTATCTATGTGGATGTTGACGATTACGGCAATGGAACGTATGATAGATATCGGAAGGATTCTTTCTATTGGTATCAAAAGGTTATTCACCATAATAGTTTAGATTTTGAATGATAGATGAAGGAGGAAAGAGAATGGCTAAGATCAAAAAAGTTTTAAATTCCAGTGTTGTTTTGGTCGAGGACGAACAAAAATCCGATTTTATCATATTAGGAAAAGGGATAGGTTATGGTAAAAAATCTGGCGAGAATATCGATGTGAATGACTCTACCTATCAATTTTATATACCTGTTGTGAGTGATAAATCAAAACAGATTATGGATCTTTTAGATGCCATTTCTCCTGAAGTATTGGAAGTGACCCATCAGGTTATTTCTTTGGCTAAAGCAGATTTACATACAGAGTTTAATGATAATTTGTATTTTGTTTTAGCAGATCATTTGAACTTTGCGATAGAACGTTTGAAACAAAACATGGTAACAACCAATCGTCTAATTTGGGAAATACAAAATTTTTATCCCGAAGAATATGCTGCCGGTGTTCATTGTTTAAAACTGGTTAATAAAGCATTACATATTCAACTTCCGGATGATGAAGCAGTGAATATTGCGTTTCATTTGGTAAATGCGCAATCCTCCAATAACCCGGAATATGACAGTGCTCGTTATGCGAAATTAATAGGAGAAATCGTAAATCTTGTTCGTTATTCATTGAATAAAGAGTTTCATAAAGATAGTATACATTATTTACGCTTTATTACACATATCCGTTTCTTTGTTGAACGATTTTTCACGGATAAGATGTTAGAGGATAATGGCGATAGTTTCTATTTAACATCAAAAAATCGTTATCAAAAAGAAGTAGAAGTGGCGAATAAGGTAAAAAGTTTTCTCTATGATCAATATCAGAAACTTATCACTGATGAGGAAATGTCTTTTCTAATCATACATATTAATCGTTTATTACGTGATGAACCGTCTGTTTAGACGGTTTTTTCTTATGATAAGAGTTTGATTGCATCAAAGTAGAATGTAAAAAAAGATGCGAAGAGAAATTTATAGATTTCAAGAAAAGAGTGCTTTTCAAAGCTGTCTAAAGCTAGCTATGAAAACAGAATATTGGATTTACATAGCTAAAGAAGCATATTGGTATTTTACGATGGCATAAAACAGCATCATAAATATTCTCATACATAAAGCAGTCATATGTCTTAAGATGCCTATCTTTTGATAAACCGTATTTCTCACATGATTGTAAGCTATAATAAAGGTAGAAAGTAGGGATAAGATGAAACATATCTATGTAAATGGAACTATCTTGACAATGGAAGATATGCAAAAACAAGTAGAAGCAATTTGCTTTGAAGATGAGCGTATTGTGGGATTAGGAAATCGTTCTGATTTAATAAAACGTTTTCCAGAGGCAGAAATTCATGATTTGTGTGGGAAAACAATGCTGCCGGCCTTTCTTGATGCACATTCTCATTTTACAGGAGTAGCCAATGCACTTCGCCTTTGTGATTTAAGTGATGCAACATCATTTGATGACATCATTATAAAAATGAAGGAGTTTGCGAAAGATAGAAAATTGGGAAAGCAGGACTGGCTGATTGGTGCGAATTATGATCATAATTTCATGAAAGAAAAAAGACATCCTGACCGACATGTGCTTGATGAAATCAGTATGGAGCAACCAATTTACATTTCTCATGCATCTTCACATATGGGAGTTGCCAATAGCGCTGCCTTGCAGGCATGTGGATTACATAATGCAATGAAAGATCCAGAGGGAGGAAGATATGGCAGAGAAGCTGATGGCAGTATGAATGGTTATATGGAAGAAAAGGCATTTGTATCTTTTCAAAATCAAGTACCTATGCCATCCATGGAAACAATGTTAGAGCTGATGAAAGAAGCACAGGCAATTTATGCCAGCAACGGGATTACCACAGTGCAAGAAGGATTTACGCAATCATCTTTATTTCAGTTATTATTGGCTTCCGCTAAGTCAAATACCCTATATCTCGATGTAGTTGCTTATGCAGATGTAAGTGAAGAAAAAGATTTGTTTACCCAATACCCGACGTATGAGCGGTACCAGAATCATTTGAGATTAGGTGGTTACAAGACGTTTGCTGATGGCTCACCACAAGGTAAGACGGCATGGATGTTGGAACCATATCGTGGAAGTGAAGATCGTGGGTATCCGGCGATGACAGATGCGCAGATGTATCAGCGTATTGAAAAAAGTATTATAAATAAACGTCAATTGCTCATACATTGCAATGGCGATGCTGCCGCAAGACAATTCATTACACAATTTGAAAAGGTCATGAAACAACATCCTGAGGCAACGACGCATCGTCCGGTCATGATTCATGCCCAACTGGTTCGTAAGGAAGAACTGGAAAGAATGCCGGCATTAGATATGATTCCATCTTTCTTTGTTGCGCACACCTGGTATTGGGGCGATATTCATATTGAAAATTTTGGGAAACAAAGAGCGGATAAGATTTCACCGGCACATACAGCCAAGGAATTGCAGTTGCCCTATACCTTCCATAATGACAGTCCGGTCATTCCACCAAATATGTTTAAAACATTATGGTGTGCAGTGAATAGAAAAACAAAGAGTGGACAACAGATAGGAAATACAGAAGCTTTATCTGTGGAAGATGCCTTGCGTGGCTTGACGATTCATGTGGCACATCAATATTTTGAAGAAGATAAAAAGGGAAGCTTTAAAGAAGGAAAACAAGCAGATTTTATTCTTCTGGATAAAAATCCTTATCTGGTAGATAAGACGAAGCTAGATACGATACAAGTGTTAGAAACATGGAAAGATGGTAAATGTATCTATCAGAAAAAATGAATGCAAAGTAATCATTTTTTGCATTTAAAAGTACATGAATTCAAAGAAGTTAGGAGTACCTTAGTAGTACATTAGGAGGTACATAGTTATTTTTTATGTATCTAAGTAAAAGAAAGGAATGTCTTTTACCTCAAAAATAGGTATATGACATTCCTTTATAATGTTAGTTGTAGTTGTTCATTTGGAATCGCTGATTTATAAGCACGTATAATATCACTCATACGATATAAGATGCCATATTTGCGACACTCTTTCACAAATAGTTTATACAAATGTCGAGAGTTTGGAGAATTACAGGAATAGCATTTATGATAATGTTCTTCATACGTAAAACGTAATCCGGGATAATGCTGATCTAGCCAGTGATAATAATAATCCCGTTGATTGTCACGTAAAGATAAACCGAAGCCGCCATATACAAATATAAAATTGGCATGAGCTTCATGTGCTTTTTGAACAATGGTGAGAATATTTTCTTCGGTATCATTAATAAAAGGCAGGATAGGCATTAAGAGGATACCGGTAAATAAGCCGGCTTCGCGTAATGCTTTTACAGTTTCAAAGCGTTTAGAAGATACCGGGGCAAAGGGTTCTATTTGTTTCGATAAGGAATCTTGCGCACAGGTAATCGTGATTTTAAAAATGCTTGGATATTGTTTAGCGATACGTTTTAATATGTCAATGTCACGTAGAATCAAGGTGCTTTTCGTATCAATACCGACCCCATAGCCATAACGTTCGATTAATGCTAAGGCTCCTTTCGTAAGACATTGTGTTTTTTCAAAAGGATTGTAGGTATCCGACATAGCGCCAATGCCAATCGTTCCTTTCTTTCGCTTTTTTCGCAGTTCCATTTCCAAAATTGCCAAAGCATTTTGTTTGCCTTTGACAATATCAAAATCAGCAACCTGATAGCATTTACTGCGTGAATCACAATATACACAGCCATGACAGCAACCCTTATATAAGTTCATATTAAAGTCCATACCAAACCATGTGTTGGCATTGCTATTTCTGGGTTGTGATGCTAAAAGTGTCTTAGCAGGAAGATAGGCAAAGGGGGTTACTTCTTCCTGTATGGGGATATACAGCTGAATGGTGGATGTGGAAGATTGAAACATAAAACCTTCCTCATATACTTCATAATAACAGATAGTTGAAGATAGAGCTTGATAAGGGGATGCCGGCAGTTCCTGCTTCCATATCGTCGTAATGGTTTCCGGCAATTGATCCATACCTCCATGATGCGTAAAATGTAAGAAAGCACCTCTGGGAATGTGGAACAGCTCAAAATCCAGAGGATAACAGTTGAGTGAGGGAACACCGCAGAAATAATATAATTTAGTGTCTTCACGAAGCATAATACCGTATTTTATCCAAGGTTGTGTTAAGGGCATATGCACACTTTTTAATTTTGCATTGAATTGTTTCCAGAAATTTTTGATGAGCAAATGATTCTCTTGAAGAGAAGTAGTGAGAAGGATACGTTTTCCAACCAGAAAGATATCATCCTGATGTACATATTCACTTTTCATATTGGGAAAGCAGCTCCTTTAATTTCTTTTCTGATTGGATTTCATGCGTAATAAAGCGATGATTCAAAAATAGAGCATAAGTTGTTGTAGGACAAGGAAGCTGTTGAGCTTCTTCTGTTGTCTTGAGGTGATGCACATGTACCTCCCAATTAGCTTCTTGAGCAAGCTGCGCTGCTTTTTCCCCATAACATGCAGCATGTGGACATTGACAGCTATAATATAAGACAAAGCCATCTTCTTCACATTGTAATGTTCTGGCATGCTCCAGAAACTTTGGTATGATCGCATCACTTTCTTGCGGGGTATCTTTGATGGGAAGATAGTAAAGTTGATATGGGAAGATTTCATCAACGAGCTGAAATCCATAATGCTCAAGATAATGACGATCTGCTAAATAGGGCTGTTTCTTTTTTGCAGAGATTACACATATGCCTTGTTTACCACGAGCTTTTGCGTCTTCAATACAATAGGTAAGCAATTCATGTGCATAGCCTTTTCCTTTGTATTGTCCTGCGACCCATAAGCAATTGATAAACAAACAGTTGTGTGCTTGTATTGGCACCCAAGCCTTTTCTGCATCGATATATTCTATAAAGACCTTACCTCGAACATTTGCTTTTAAAAAGACCAGTCCTTCCTCTAACCGTTCTTTAAGCCATGCTTTCTTATCAGCTGCACGATGCTCCCCTTTTTTCTCGGTAATGGCACAACAAATATGTTCAGTAGCTAAATTATCCATCGTAAGCTGTATGTACTCCATCATTCTTCCTCCTTTTTGCTAATTGGCAAACGCAATATTGTTTTACGTTTTTCTTCCTTTGTCCGATGAGGATTGCTGAGATAAATTTCATGATGAAACCGCATGTATGACTCATTCACTGCCACTTGATATCCTTCTGCTTGCGCATAGGCATGCAATTTGGCGATGGATTGTGGCTCATCATCATAGGATCCGATGTGTAGTATTTGCACACAATCGCCTTCTTCCCATTCCCATAGACTTACTTCTGAAGTATCTGCATCGGGATGTTTTTGTTCATAGCGTAAGCAAGCTTCTTTTAAGACTTCCGCTGTCACAAAAGCAGGTAATCGCATGATGGAATACCAATGCAGCTGATCTTTGTGAGCAGTTTCCAAGGTTTGCTCATTTTCCAACCACCATAAGCCTTCTAAAGGAGCTACTACAAAGGGAGAATAACCGGGAATCTCCCATTGCTTTTTCATGCTCATCTTAATTGTATATTGTAATCCATATAATAGACGCACCGCTTTTGCATAAGCACCATCCTTTTCATTTGGATTTCCTGTCCCTGCTATTTTGAGATAGCTTGCTTTAGGAAGTGTGATGCGCATTGGCTTGGTTTTTACACCATAGGCATCTTTCATTTCTTTCTTTACATCATAGGCGTTCATATTATTTTTCCTTTCTCTTTTTAAAAGCAATGCCATCTGCATCAATAGAGGACTTTTCTTTTGTTTCTTGTGTATGCAAAGCGATTGTTTCTACATCTTCTTCATATCGTTTCTGCATGGCTTGTAACCGTTGTTTAACTTTCTCTTTTACTGTTGAAGGAGAAAGTACCTTGGCATAAGGCCCATACGACAGTAACATGCCATAAACCCATTCATCCTCAGGGAAGCTGATATGCACAAGGAAATTCCCATCTTCCAGTTTCTCTATCTGCTCATAAGCGTATTCATCATACAGGCGATAGGCCATACAGCTATCCACCCACAAGGTGATATCTGTTGTAGCTATTGGAAGTGTCTTATCTTCTACATTTGGACACTGCATGGGTAAGAAAGTTTCTTTTTCCATGAACACCTCTTGCATACGCGAGAGCTTGAATAAGCGATAATCCGCTCGTGTGGTACAATAGGCTTTTAAATACCAGGTATGTTCTTTAAACCAAAGTTGGAGAGGATAGGCATGACGTTTGGTTTGGATGCCATTGCTCCCACAATAGGTGAAGGAAATGGCATGGCGTATCTGAATAGCATCTCGTATGGTTTCAAAGAGCTTGCGAGAGCGATTGGACCAATCGGATAAATCCATGGCAATCCAATCTGTTTCCTGTTGATGGAATAAGGTGCGCATGCGTTCTAAGGTATCATTCGTATCATCGGTAATGGTTTGGACACCTTTGAGGGCAGATAGGATGAGCTGTTGTTCTTCTTCGCTTAATAAAGCACGATTTAAGATGAAGTGTTCCATTAAAAAGATACCGCCATCTTTTCCTTTATTGGTATAAATGGGAATACCGGCAGCGCTTAAGGTATCAATATCACGATAAATGGTGCGTGTTGATACTTCAAAACGTTCTGCCAACTCTTTGGCTGTCACTTTCTTACGGTATAATAAGAGATATACGATTTCAAAGAGGCGTTGTAAGTGCATAGGATCCCTCCGTTCTATTCTATTGTAACAGATGAATATGACAGATGTCTGTCATATTTAAAAAATGTCGATAAGAAAAAATAGAACAAGCATCTTATTCATCATAAACCATCAGCAAAGACATATTGCTAGATTGTGGTTATCTGCAATGATGCTGTCACTTTTCATTATCATGGGAAAGGAGTATAATAGACAAGAAGAAAGAAGGGTTTTCGATGTTAAATAACGCAGTAAATCGTGAACGATTGATGGGCTATGCAGAAGATGTCTTACTTCCTGCAACAGCGAAAGATATCACGCTTATGGAAACGGTGGAAGAAGAAGGGGAAGAACTTTCTTTATGGCTTGTCACCATGGAAGATGAAGAGGAATATTGGCTGTTGGAGAATGGAAGTCCTTGTGGTATCTATAAACGCAGTGGTATTTATGAATCATCACAACGTGTATTTGATACTTATGCAATCCAAAAAGAACAGGCTCAGCAAGAACCGGTAAAAGACCGTTTTGCCTATGGCTATGAAAAATAAGAATCTTTCTTGCGCATAGAGGTAAGAAAGATCAAAATAAAAAACAAAACAGCTAAGCTGTTAGAAAAGAAGGTGGACGCGATGAAGATTGCAGTATTAACCGACAGTGGCAGTGCTTTAACAAAGGAAAGTGGAAAAGCGTTAGGGTTATATGTAGTGCCTTTAGAGGTCATAGACGGCACGGATTCTTTCCGGGATGGTGTGGATATGACAACACAGGAACTCTATGAGCGCTTAAGGTTACAGCATACACCTAAAACAAGCATGCCATTAACTTCTGAAATTGAAGATGTACTACAGGAAATTAAGCAAAATGGCTATACCCATATTATCGCAGTCCCTTTATCCTCAGGGTTAAGCGGTACGTATAATACGATGCGTATGTGTGCAGAAGATCTTGCCATACCTATGACCATTATTGAAAACTACACAACTTGTGATTTACAGTGTCATGATGCTTTATTAGCATTAGCATGCAGCAAGCAGAATATGGAGCCAGAAGCTATCAAGGCATATGTGGGAGATAAGGTAAAAGAAAGTGGCACTTTGATCTTACCCAACGATATTCAACATTTAAAACGTGGGGGACGTTTAACACCACTTGCGGCAGCTGCAGCCAGTTTGTTGAAAATTAAACCGATCTTAACAATTGGACCTGAGACAAAGGGCAAGATTGATGTTTATGAGAAAGTAAGAACCGAGAAAAAAGCGCAACATGTAGCTGTGCAGGCGATTTGTGATATCATGAAGAACAGCGAAGGGGATATTTATGTCATCCATTCAGACTGTTTGGATAAAGCTACTGAAATAGCTGATATATTCCAAAAGGAATGTCCTTTGGTAAAGGTACATGTCAATACGATTTGTGCTGTGATCAGTGCCCATACCGGCTTAGACTGTATCGCTATTCAATATATTAAAAAATAAGATATCGTTTCAAGGGTTATCCACTTGTAAAATTTACCTTAAACTATTTTCAAGGAAAGCTGTCATCCATTAGATGAAGCTTTCCTTCATAATTAGAGAGAAATGATTATCCGTTAGGTGAAGAGGTTCTTAAGATGTTATCAAGTAAACCGATTATTAGAACCCTTAAGAAATGTTTTTAATCATTATGCTTGATGTGAAAAAGAAACGATATGGCTTTAGAAAAGATATGGAAGGAGAGGAATGCCCTATGCAGATGAT
>NZ_CEVYEL010000059.1:0-14404 GCF_982403165.1 Longicatena sp. | reverse complement strand
TAACTACGCCCCGAGGGATTTTCACCCTAGATATGTGGCATGCCCGCCACACATATAAAAAAAGCCGTACTTTCGTACGAACTTTTAAAAGTCAATGTCAAGTGAAACCGGACAATGATCAGAGCCAAATACATCTGTATGAATACTTGCTTCCTGTATCTTATCTTTGGCATCTTCACTCACTAAAAAGTAATCAATGCGCCATCCGGCATTTTTCTCGCGCGCTTTAAAGCGATAGCTCCACCATGAATATATGCCTTCCTGCTCTGGATATAAATAACGGAAAGAATCGATGAAGCCACTCTGTTGAAGCGTTGTCATCTTCGCTCGTTCTTCATCAGTAAAACCGGCATTGCGACGATTGGTCTTTGGATTTTTTAAGTCGATTTCCTTATGTGCTACATTCAAATCGCCACAAACAATCACACTTTTCTTTTCCTTTAATGCATTCAGATATGCGCGGAAATCATCTTCCCATTGCATACGATAGTCCAAACGCAATAAACCATCTTTTGAATTCGGTGTATACACACAAACCAGATAAAAGTTTTCATATTCACAGGTAATGACACGTCCTTCATGATCATGTTCATCAATACCCAGATCATAGGTCACCGCTATTGGCTTTTCTTTGGTAAACACCATTGTTCCACTATATCCTTTTTTATCTGCACTGTTCATATATTGATAATATCCGGGTGTTACAATATCCAATTGCCCCGGTTGCATCTTCGTTTCTTGAATACAAAAAATATCTGCATCTATTTCTTGAAAGAAATCCATAAAGCCCTTTGTCATACAGGCACGGATTCCATTGACATTCCATGATACCATCTTCATAAACATCTACCTCCATCACATAGCATTATGATAACGGATTTCATAGAAAATTACTAGTAGTTTAACCAAACATCTTGCGTTTCCATGTTACCTAAATATATTTTCTTTCATATGAAAAAGTCAGTGATGTAGCAAGACATGAAAGTCTGCAGATCATCACCGACATTCTGTTTATTCCATAAATTCAAATTCAATATTACAGATGACAACGGTATCGCCGTCCTGACATCCCGCATCACGCAATGCCTGGTCAATCCCCATCTTACGCATCTTACGCGCAAAACGCATGAAATCTTCTTCATTATCCAGTTTGCTCATCTTAAAGCTTCGTTCAATCTCATCACCAACGATTTCCCAATCACCATTTCCAAGATTGCGAATTTCGTACGCTGGTTTTTCGGGTTCAAATTTATATAAGACACCTTCGGCTTCCTCATCCACTTCTGCATCATTGAATAATGGAAATTGTGGTGTAGTTTCTAATAAATCAGCTGCCCGATATAATACCGGCTCCAAACCTTCCGCGATAATCGTCGTCGTTTCAAAAACTTCTACCTCAGGATAGGCCTTTTTAAAACGTTCTAGATTTTCTTTTGCTTTCTCTAGATCCATCTTATTCGCCAAAACAATCTGAGGACGTTCCATCAAACGATATTCATAGTTTGCTAACTCTTCATTTATGATCTTATAATCTTCTAGCGGATCACGGCCATCATGGCTGCCCATATCAACTACATGGATAATCACGCGACAACGTTCAATATGACGCAAGAATTGATGCCCCAATCCTTTACCTTCACTTGCACCTTCAATCAAGCCCGGCAAATCTGCCATAACAAAACTACGTCCATCCGGTACTTGAACCATGCCTAAATTCGGAGCTAAGGTCGTAAAGTGATACTCTGCAATCTCTGGACGTGCCTTTGATACAACGGATAAGAGTGTTGATTTTCCTACAGATGGAAAACCGACCAAACCAACATCGGCTAGCACCTTTAATTCTACTTGGATATCTAATTCTTCTCCTGGCGCACCTAGTTCTGCATATTGAGGAGCCGTATTTTTACTTGATTTAAAATGAAAATTTCCTTTGCCCTTTTTACCACCTTTGGCAATAACCTCTCGTTGTCCTTTATGGGTCAGATCAGCAATGATCCTACCACTCTTCATATCTTTTACAATCGTTCCTAATGGAACTTTAACAACACAATCCGCACCTCGTGCTCCATGCATTTTCTTTGTTTTTCCCTTGCCACCTGGCTCAGCCGCAATCTTTTGGTTATAACGAAGATCTAACAATGTTGTTTTCCCTTCATCTACCATGAAGACAACATCACCGCCATCACCGCCATCACCACCGCTTGGCCCACCATAGGCAACATATTTTTCTCTACGGAAAGCAACGATACCATCACCGCCTTTTCCCGCTTTTACATGTACTTTTACACGGTCTACAAACATTTGCACACCTCCTTATCTATTTTTTAAACAAACTTTATTCAAAAATAAAATCCCCATGTGGGGATTTTTTATTCTTAAGCCTGTGGGTAAACTGATACTTTTTTCTTATCTTTACCTAAACGCTCGAATTTTACGATACCATTTACTTTTGCAAATAAGGTATCATCTCCACCTCTCCCAACGTTTGTACCTGGGTGAATTTTCGTTCCGCGCTGACGATAAATGATAGAACCTGCGTGGCAGTATTGTCCATCAGCTAATTTTGCGCCAAGACGTTTTGACTCAGAGTCACGACCGTTCTTTGTAGAACCAACACCTTTTTTAGATGCAAACAACTGAATATCTAATACGAATTTCATACTCACACCTCCTGATCATGTATTGAAATATAGTTATGATAATTTTCTTCCAGAGTTTTTAATTGAATCAGCATCGCTTCTAGTAAAAGCTCTGCCGTTTCATCTCTCTGTTTTAAACTGATTTTTACATATGCTTCTTTCATGACAAGTTCGCACACGTCATGTTTCGTCATTTGGTCCAAAACATTCAGCATTCCTACCGCGATAGAACTAACTCCGGCACATACAAGATCTTGACCATGTTCGCCATATTCTGCATGATTATGAATCAGCACTTCCTGTAGAAAATCCGACTGTCGTTTAACCTCGACGTTTACCATATTCTTAAGCCTCGATAGATTCGATTGTTAATTTTGTATATGGCTGACGGTGACCCTGTTTGCGATGAGAGCTTCCTTTTTTTGCTTTGTACTTGTAAATGATGATTTTCTTAGCTTTGCCCTGTTTTTCAACTTTAGCATTCACCTTTACACCTTTTACATATGGAGTACCAACGCGCAGTGCACGGTTGCAGTAAGCGACAACTTTGTCAAATACTACTGTTTCTCCTTCAGCTACATCCAATTTTTCAACGAAGATTGTTGCACCTTCTTCTACACGGATCTGTTTTCCGCCTGTTTCAATAATTGCGTACATAATCGCACCTCCTTCTTGTTTAAGACTCGCCATGCAAGGTGATGATTTCTCATGCTTAAACCCTGTTTTGAGCGGTTGTAAATCCAAAAGAGGACATACAACATAGATATGTTATCATAAACTCTAATAATTAACAAGAGTTTTTTTCTTTCATGCCTTCCTAATTTTTTCTTTCATTCTTTACTTATCAATTCGATATGACGATGTTAATACGCATGCAATCCATTTTGAGATAATTCTACAATAGTTGCAATCTTTTTTAACAAACATAATAAACATTGCGTTTACTTCTGTATCGCCAATCCTTTACTTCCTAACGAATGAAGCTAGCCTTATTCCTCATCCTTCTGTATACGTGTTAGTTTCTTGACCAAGCAGGAGGTTTCTTTATCAACAACTCCTTCCACATACAGATAATTCCCCTTGATTAGATCATCAGCATGTAGTTCATAAATATTTGGCATACAAACCAAATCAAACTTCCCTGTTTCATCAGCTCCTACCACAAACATCATTAAATGACCATTCTTTGTACGGAACTGTTTGGTACGCTCAACCATACAAATGAATTTCACATAAGAATGCAAATGTGAGGTCAATGCAATTAAAGGCACCAAACCTTGCTGCATTTTATCACGCAATGCCGTAATCGGATGAGCAGATAAGTAAAAGCCTAGCATCTCTTTTTCACGTTCAGCGCGCTGTGCCGCATTTTCTTTTAAAGAAGTTAATGCCGGCTTGCTTACTAATTCAAAATCAAATAATATTTGATCTTGATCCTCAATCTTCACCAGATCTCCATAACGTATTGCATCATCTAAAGATGCTAACAAAGAACTGCGATTGATCTTGAATTCGTCCAATGCCCCGGCAAATATCAGCATTTCCATTGTTTTTTTACCAAGCTTTTGCCCTTCCATACGCGCCACAAAATCAAAGAAATCTTTGAAGTTCCCACGTTTTTGACGTTCTTCAATTAGGACATTAGATACCGCATTGCCAATACCTTTAATACCAACAAGAGGAAAGCGCAATGCATTGCCTTCTATTTCATACTGGTTGCTGCTTTGATTTACTGATGGCAACAATATTTCAATATGTCGTTTTCTTGCTTCAAAAACATATTCACTCGTCTTAGTTTCTGAACCTATCACACTATTCAACAAAGCGGTAAAGAAGTACAAAGGTGCATTGGCTTTCAAATACGCCATCTGATAAGCAATCATACCATAAGCAACAGAATGTGAACGATTAAAACCATAATTCGCAAATTTCATGATCAATTCATAGACACGTATTGCCAAGCTCTCTTCATAACCTTTTTGTTTAGCACCTTCGACAAAATCTTCTCGTAAACTTTGTAATTCCTTACCTTTTTTCTTTGATATCGCCTTTCGCAAGTTATCCGCTTTGCCAAGTGAGAAGCCAGCCATTGTTTGAGCAATCTGCATGACCTGTTCCTGATAAATCATAACGCCATAAGTGTTTTCTAAAATCGACTTTAAATCAGGATGTAGATAATCTACTTTTTCAGGATGTGTACGACATTCCAAATAGCGAGGTATATTTTCCATCGGTCCAGGTCGAAAAAGTGCTACCGTAGCCACAATATCTTCAAAACAAGTCGGTTTCATCTTACGGATTAAATTTTTCATCCCTTCACTTTCTAATTGAAAGACTCCGACCGTATCTACTGATCGAATGAGCTGATACGTTTTCGCATCGTCTAAAGGGATATGCATGATATCTAAACGTTTCTCTTTCGCATTAATCTGATGGACAATTTCATCAATAATGGTCAGATTACGCAATCCCAGAAAGTCCATTTTGATAAGTCCCAATTCTTCCAAGTACTCCATCGTGAATTGTGTGGCACACATTCCTTCATCTACATCAATTAATGGACAAACATTAGAAATATCCTCATTGCTTAAAATTATACCGGCAGCATGCAAAGAGGAGTGACGCGGCAAACCTTCCAATTGCAAAGCAATGGCAAACAGCTTCCGCATTTGTTCACCGCTGTTGATCATTTGTTTGAATTTCACACGTTCCTGATAAGCATCCTGTAAAGTTACTTTGGGCCGATTTGGTACTAATTTACATAACAAATCAATCTGTCTTGGGGCAACTTGCATCGCTTTTCCTACATCGCGAAGTACCTGTTTTGCAGCCAAGGTATTAAATGTAATAATATGTGACACATGATGTTCTCCGTATAAATCATGCACATAGGCGATCACTTCATCTCTTCGATCATCTGGAAAATCGGTATCGATATCCGGCATAGAAACACGTTCAGGGTTTAAAAAACGCTCAAACAACAAATGGTAGCGAATCGGATCGGCATGAGTAATTCCTAAACAATAGGCGACTAATGAACCGGCAGCACTGCCACGGCCTGGCCCAATGTAAATATCTTGCGTTTTTGCAAAACGGATAAAATCCCAGACTATTAAAAAGTAATCTGCATATCCCATAGAAATGATAACATCCAATTCATAACGCAGACGCTGCTCATAAACAGATGGGATTTTCTGATATTGCATCCTTTTCTCAAGTCCTTTATGACAAAGCCTGCGTAAGAATTCCTCACTGCTCATACCATAACGATTTTTGAATTTAGGTAAAATGGCCTTTGGAAATTTCATTTCAACATGACACATCTGAGCAATTTTATCACTGGCTGCCAGATCATCTTCATCGTATAGTTCTACCATTTCTTCTTTCGAGCGGAAATATCGCTTTGGGCTATAATTCAGCATCTTATCATCTAAAGATACCCCTTGGTTGATAGCACATAGTGTTTTATAGCTTTCTTCACCTTTCGCTTCATCAAAATATATACGAGATAAAGCCGTCGTTGGTATTTGCATCTGTTGACATAATGCTTTTAAAAGTCGGTTCTTTTGTCGTAATAACGGGCTGTCGTTACGAGAGATTGCTACATAGAAAGTCGCGAAACTTTCCTTACACCGTTGCAAAAAGGCTGCCAAATGTTCCATCTCTTCTTTTATGAGATATGTTTCCATCTGATTTTGGTCACCATTTGTTAAGACGACACAATCTTTCGTATACGTTAACAACTCTTCCATTGTTAACTGTTCTTTCCGTTCTTTTGTATTTAGCATTGTAGATAATTTCATCAACGCTTGATAACCATCATCATTTTTGGCCAATAGTATAAAGCCAAATATTCCCTCTTCTTCAGCCACCTCTACTTCCATACCAAAGATTGGCTGAATATCAGCTTTCTTAGCCATATGATAAAAGGCCATGGCTCCATGCATAACTTCTTTGTCACAAAGTGCTACCGCATGATAGCCATACCGCTTAGCACTGTCAACGATCTTTTGTATGGTCATCGTACTTTGCAGCAAGGTATAACAGCTGCGCACATGCAGATGTACACTCATGACATCACCTCTTTCATTCTTATATTTTATCATGTATAAAAGAAAACTTGAACCTCTTCCACAGATTTCCTAAAGATTACATTGAGAATATCATTTTTCTAACCTTTTAGATTTCCTTTTCATTACATGTATGCACATACTACGTCTTTATAACGTAAGGAATACACATACTTATCTCTACCTTTTCATTTGGCAGGGAATTTCATCATAAGTTCACTCATAAAATGGTAGTTAAATAGTTTCTAAAGTACAGAAAACATGAAAAAAGTCTTATAACTATCGTTATACTACTACATAACAACAGTTTCAAGACTTTTTATTTATTCATCAATGCGTTTTAATAAGTCCTGTAATAAGCGATTAATGTCATCCTTCTTTAATCCCTTAACCCCACAGGCAAAGCGATGTCCGCCACCATGATAAGTATTGGCAATATCATTGATCGTTTTTTGGCGAGAGCGCAGGCTACCATTATAGATTGCGTTACCATCAGCATCTCGTTCTTTTTCAATAAATAAGGCCCATGCTTCAAATTCCTGTACACCGCCCATAACAAATACTTTTTCCTTCGCCTCATCAAACGTCAGTCCATAATGCTCGTAATCTTCTTTGGATACGATCATATAGGCTAATTTCTCTTCTAAGACACTGCAATTCGCACGAATATAATTTTCATAACGATATAGACGCAGACTTGTCGAAAAATTGTCTTCATTTGCCTTAGCTACATCCACACCACATGTTAATAAATAAGCAGCCACGTGGAACGTATCTGGTGTCATGGTTGAAATAGAAAAACGTAAAGTGTCAGCAATTAAACCACCATATAAATATTGTGCACACAGTGCAGATATACGAATACCTTTTTGCATAAACATATCTGCTAATATTTCACATGTAGCACCTTTCAGATCCTGAATAATTTCTACATCGGCAAATGTTTCGACATAAATATGATGGTCTATTTTCAATCGATAGGCAGCGTTTAGAAAGCGTTCATCATCCACACGGGCACTATTCGCCGTATCCAAGATAATAGCGAGACTCTGTGTTATTGTTTCATCATCTACAACATCCATTGCGGGAAAATTGCCGTCACGTGAACCGCTTCCACTCGACCCTAAAGCATATACCTGCTTTTTGGGATATGTATCTTGAATCCACTGTTTGAGACCAAACTGTGAACCCAAGGCATCACTGTCTGGAGAAACATGACGATATATCGTGATAATGTCATATTGCTCAACTAAATCAAACAGTGCTTGATACATCTTATTCACCTAACAATGCAAAGGTATCACGCGCAATCATCAGTTCTTCATTAGTAGGAATCAACCACACCTGAACCTTACTTTCTGGTTTTGATAATAATAGCTCTTTTCCACGGCTTTTTGCATTCAATTCTTCATCTAAGACGATACCAAATGCATCCTTCAAACGTTCGCATACCAAACGGCGAATATTCGTATCATTTTCTCCAATACCACCAGTAAAGACGATAGCATCCGCACCACCAAGCTGTGCATAATAGCCACCTACTGTATTGATAACACGATTCACATATACTTCCGTTGTTAAGATGGCACTTTCATTGCCTTCCTTGCAAGCATCTTCAATATCACGTGCATCAGAACTAATGCCCGAAACGCCTAGCATACCTGATTGCTTATTCATAACCGTATCCATTTCATCAGGAGTTAATCCTTCTTTTTTCATGACATACGTAACGATAGCAGGATCAATATCACCGCAGCGTGTTCCCATCATCACACCAGCCAATGGCGTAAAGCCCATGGATGTATTAATAGATTTTCCACCATCTACAGCAGTAATCGATGCGCCATTTCCTAAATGACAAGTAATGATCTTTGTATCCTTCACATCCTTGTTCATTAATTCTGCACAACGTAAGGATACATATTTATGAGAAGTTCCGTGGAAACCATAACGACGGATCTTATATTCATCATAATAACGCATTGGCAATGCATAAATATAGCTTTCTTTTGGCATTGTCTGATGGAATGCCGTATCAAAAACGAACACATGTTTACAGCTTGGCAGGTTTTCTTTAAATGCGTTATAACCAACTAAACCAGCTGGGTTATGTAATGGTGCTAAGTCATTTAAAGATGCAAATTTAGCAACTACATCATCTGTTACAGGTACACTTTCTTTAAAGATTTCTCCACCATGTACAGCACGATGACCTGCGCCAACGATTTCATCTAAGCTATTGACAATCTTATATTCTACCAAAGCTTCCAACAATAAAGCCACTGCTTTTGTATGATCTGGGATAGGCAATGTTTTTTTAATTTTCTCACCATCTACTTTAATGGTAAACATCGCATCTTCAAAACCGATTTTTTCGACGATACCACTCGTTAATACCGTCTCAGATGGCATTTCAAACAACTGGAATTTTAATGATGAACTACCTGCGTTCACTGAAATAATTTTAGACATTTCTGCTTTCCTCCTGCTAATTTTCCAATTTTTCTAATTCCTCAACCAGTGTACAGATTTCTGCATCACCGACTGCTTTTATTTTATCATAGATTTTGATTCTTGTTTCATAATTTTGCACAAGATGAAGTTTTTTCTCATACTCCTGTAAGATCAAAGAACTGCGTTTCATATGATCACTTACTGCTGAGCGCGAAATCGCTAACGTTTCCGCAATTTCCGAAAGTGAAAAATCTTCTTGATAATATAATTTCATCACTTCTGCTTGTTTCTCGGTTAAAAGTGTTTCATAAAAATCAAGCAGTGCGTTCATCTCTTCGGTTTTTTCGATCATTCTTCTAATAATCCTTCACACATGCTATATAAGTAAGAATCAATATCGAACGGACGAAGATCATCCACCGTTTCTCCTAAACCGATATATTTTACAGGCAGACCTAATTGTTCACGTATCGCAATGACAATGCCACCTTTTGCCGTACCATCAAGTTTCGTCAAGATAATCCCTGTCACATTGGTCGTTTCTAAGAAAATCTGTGCCTGTGAGATACCATTTTGTCCGGTTGTTGCATCCAACACCAACCATACTTCATGCGGCGCACCAGGAATTTCACGTTCAATAACACGGCGCATTTTCTCCAGCTCTTTCATTAAATTCGCCTTATTCTGCAATCTTCCTGCTGTATCTCCAATCAAATAGTCAATCTGATGTTCTTTCACATAGCGACACGCATCCACTAAAGCTGCACTTGGATCTCCGCCTTCGCGTCCCTTGATACAAGGCACATCTAAGCGTTGGGCCCAGGTTGCCAATTGATCTATCGCTCCTGCGCGGAATGTATCCGCTGCCGCCAAAGCAACACTACTTCCTTCTTCTTGAAAACGTTTGGTCAGTTTAGCCGTGGTGGTTGTTTTCCCACTGCCATTTACACCAACCATTAAGATCACCGTAGGACCATCTGTATTTTTATGAAAAGGAGCGTCCTCTTTTGCACAATACATATCTCGCATAACTTCAATCAGACAATCGGTGATTTCATTAAATTTCTTCAATTTCCGATCCATTGCACGATTTTCTACTTCATCAACAATTTTCTGAGCTGTTTTTATACCGATATCTGCCTCTAGCAAGACAATCATCAATTCTTCTAAGAACGCTTCATCAACACCAGCAAATCCCACTGCTAAACGGCGAATACGTTCAGAAAACGATTTTTTTGATTTATTTAAACCACTTAGATAGCGATCACCATCCTTCTTGGATGAAAATGTATTTTTTAATTTTGATAAAATTCCCATTATGCACTCACCTCTTCTTTATCAATCATATGAATTGCATCCTGCAGCTTAACTTTTAACAGCTGCGACACACCATTTTGTTGCATGGTAACCCCATATAATGCATCACATTGCGCCATTGTTCCCGGACGATGAGTCACTACGATAAACTGACTCTCTCCTCGGAATTGCCCAATGTATTTGGCAAATCGTTCAACATTCGCCTGATCAAGAGCAGCTTCTACCTCATCAAAGATGCACAGTGGCATCGTTCTCGCCTTTAGGATAGAAAAGAGCACACAGATCGCAATCAAACTCTTTTCACCACCAGAGAAAAGGCGAATATTTTGTACGGTCTTTCCTGGAGGCTGGACATCAATATCGATGCCGGTATTTAACACATCCTGTGGATCCACCATGAACAATCTAGCTTTACCACCGCCAAACAAGGCTCGGAAAACATCATTTAACTGCGCATTGATCTTATCAAACATCTCTTTAAACTGTTTGATCATGATTTCATCCATCTCATCGATTGCGGTAAGAATCTTATCCTTTGCCGCCAATAAATCTTCGCGCTGTTTCGATAAAAAGGTAAAGCGTTCACTCACCTCTTCATATTCTTTCGGCGCATCTAAATTTACATTTCCTAACGCCGCAATTTCCTGGCGCAACACGACAACACGTCTGCGAGCTTCCTCCATATCTGTATCTAATTTCATGCTCTGCGCATATTCAAACGTCATTTCATAAGTAGAACTCAAACGCTCCATACTTGTTTCTAACCGTGTTTCAGCTTTAGCTTGTGCGACTTCTACTTCGCGCATTTCATTCTGTAACACATTAAGCTCTCGACGTAATTGGCGAATCTGTCCATCCTTACGTTCCACTTCGTTTCCGGCTTTTAAACGACGTTCACGTTTGCTCTTCATCTGTGAGGTAATATCATCAATCTTAGAATGCACCGCGGAAAGCTTGACGACGATATCATCTTCCATCAGCGCACTATCTGCTAAATCTTCCTGCGGGGCAATTTGCTCGTAATCCGCCTTTAAACGATCATATTTCGCCCATTTTGCCTTAACGATAGGATCTAGCTGCGCACTGGATATCTGCATCTGCACAAAATCGGTACGCAAGCGTTCTTTTTTGCTTTGCAAAGCTGTTAGCTGATTCTTTAAGCCATCTACTTTCATGCTTTGACCATCTAGGCTTTGCAACACCTGATTCAATTCTTTTTGTATCGTTAAAGGAGTTGCTTGATTACGAGTACGTCCACCTGTCATACTTCCCCCTTTATTAACGATATCTCCTTCAAGCGTTACAATCTTATAGCCATAGCGCAACACCTTGGCAATCTCATTCGCATTCACCAGTTGGTCCACCACAATGACATTCCCAAACAATGCATCTCGCAAGGTGTTAAACCGTTCTTCATTTTCAACAAATTCACTCGCGATTCCTAAGAATCCTTCACAGTTTTCAGCCAACATGCGATGTTCTTTATTCATATAGCGTGGTTTCATGACAGTTAAAGGTAAAAAGGTTGCTCTACCTGACTGATTTTTTTTCAAAAAAGAAATTGCATGCCGCGCAGATGCCTCATCTTTTGTTACAATATGATACATTGCTCCAGCCAATGAATTTGAAATTGCCGTTTCATAATTCATCTGCGGTTTAAACAGTTGGGATACTACCCCTAAGATACCATTTAAATTTGCATCTAGTACTGCCTTGACCGCCTGTTGATGATTAAATGGCTGACGCGCTAAATTTTCTAATACATCCTTACGATTCTGCAAGCGATTCAAGATGGCATTCGCCTGTTGATTTTCCTGCAAACAATAAGAAATATCATTATCACATTTCGTCATTTCTTCCTTACGCAATGCCATATCCGTTTCCAAGTCTTGTAAACGGCGAGAACGATCCTCATATTCATAATGAGCCTCTTCCATCATTGCTTTTAATTCTTTCGCTTTCTCTGCATTACTGGCAAATTCCAACGCATATTTACGCTTTTCATCCATTTCGATCTTCCGCGTTTCCAACATACGGGCATCTTCACTTAATTTCGTAAAAGTTTCCTGTAATTTGGTGATTTCACGATCCAACTGATACATCTCATTCCGTAATTCACTATTTTGATTATCTTCTACGGAAATCGTTGTCTCATGCATCGCTTTTTGTGTGTCTAAATCAAAAGATTTCTTTTTCAGCTCTTCCATCTGCGTGTGCAGTTTTTCAATCTCATCCACTAACACACTAACCTCAATCTTTTCTAGTTCACTTTTTTTCTCAATATAAATATTCGCTTTCTTTGCCTGCCGCTTTAAAGGATTCACCTGACGTTCCAATTCCATAATGATATCTTCTAAACGAGACAGATTTTCCTGTGTTCGATTTAATTTGCCTAACGATTCATTTTTACGTTTCTTATACTTAGCCACACCGGCTGCCTCTTCAAATAAAGCTCTTCGCTCTTCAGGCTTTGCATCCGCAAAAGCTGAAATATTTCCCTGTGATATGATAGATAAAGAATCTCTTCCTAATCCAGTATCCATCACAAGATTAACGATATCTTTTAAACGGCATGGTGTCTTATTGATGAAATATTCGCCTTCACCGCTTTGACGATGCAAACGACGGGTAACCTCAACCTCTTCAAAATCGACATTCATAATGTGACGCGAATTATCGAAGACCAAGGTCACTTCAGCCATATTTACCGGTTTTCGTTCTGTTGAGCCATTAAAGATAACATCGCTCATACTGGTCCCACGCAGTGATTTTACGCTTTGCTCCCCCAACACCCAGCGAATGGCATCATTGATATTACTTTTTCCGCAGCCATTTGGCCCTACGATACCAATGACATCAGAATCAAAGGTGATGATGGATTTATCCGCAAAGGATTTAAATCCCTGCAGATCTATTCGTTTTAAAAACATAGGTGCCTCCATTCAAAAAGTCACGTATTGTCTGATAAATAATCATTACTAAAATACGAATCTGCTTTTTATACCGTTTTCTATTATATCATGATTTTTCCCATGTCTTACAAGATATTTTAAGATTCCCACATTTTTTCAATCAGCACTCTTACGGAAATGTGTTTCATATAGAGGACACTTCTTTATATGAGCGCTAAATAAATATTTCTTCGACAACCTTCGTTGAGCTTTTTATACAATTGTGCTACAATAGGTAACAACTTCATGGGAGGTGATGCATTCATGGAAGAAAAATCCATGCGTGATATGTATAAACTGGGATTAGGAGAAGAAGTTGCCAATTGTGTGACCCATGGAATCATGGCATTGCTTTGTCTTATCGCTCTTCCTGCCGCAGCTGTATACTCATATGAACTTGGTGGAACCTTGCGTTCGACAGGTGTTTCCATTTTCATAGTTTGTTTGTTTTTGATGTTTATCGTTTCTACCTTATATCACTGTATGCCTTTTGGTAGCGATCATAAATATGTTTTCCGTAAGCTAGATCATATCTGCATTTATTTTGCGATTGCCGGTAGTTATACCCCTATTGCTTTATGTGTCATCGGCGGTTGGGAATGTATTGCCATTCTTTGTATTGAATGGTGTGCCGTCATCGGCGGTGTCTTATTAAAAGCATTATCCTCAAAATCTTATCCGAAATTGTCTATGACGATTTATATGATTATGGGATGGACAGCACTCTTATTTATGCCTGCAATCATCCAGAATGTAACGCCACTCTTTCTAGGGTTGATCGTAGCTGGCGGTATCATGTATACCATTGGCGCCTTCTTTTATGGCAAACCACAACATAAATATTTTCATTCTTATTGGCATATTTGTATTAATATCGCCAGTATTTTGCATTTCATAGCAATTGTCTTTATTATGTAGGAAAGAGGCTGTAACGAAATAGACTGAATTGACAAGTCTATGAGGTTACACCTCT
>NZ_CEVYEL010000058.1:0-14678 GCF_982403165.1 Longicatena sp. | reverse complement strand
TTTGCGGACATTTAAGAAGATATAAAAAGATAGTCAAAAAGACATATATAATTTCTAATAAATTTTGGTATTTATTGAGAATTCCAAAATTTACCATTCACATAGATGGTATTTTACCATAGTTCTATAAGTGCCACCAGTCAATCCCATAATTGGTAGGTTAGAGAAACAGTTTTCATCAAATTATGCTAACCGTTATATGTTTAGGATGTTATATCCAAAAAGGGGATATAAAATAGGAAAAACAGTTTCTGTAATTCTTACAATCTATCCATAAAATAACTAAAGGCAGTATCCTCTAACTGCGATAATTAGCAAATGGTAGAATACATATGGCTATCGCTTCAACATCTTTTTCACTAGGGAAAATGTAAGGAAAGCTTGTGTTAACATTGACAATCAGAAACTTATGGTGTATAAAAATAAGGTAGACAAACGAAGAAGAGGACATGAAGATATGTGCTTTGAAAGCAGAGAGAAAAGCGGATGGTGAAAGCTTTTACGAAGAGCCTTGTCTTTACTACCTTGGAGTTGCCCCTGAAAGGGTGTGCCGCATACCTTGCGTTATCAGGTTTGAGAGCTTCGCTTATGCGAAGAATAAAGGTGGTACCGCGTATAAGACTGACGTCCTTTGAGATGCAGTCTTTTTTCTTTTAACTGGAGGTGATGATGCATGATACTTTGTTTGGCAAACAGCACTTATGCGACAGCATTAAAACGTTATGTGGATAAGTTCCCGAAAGACAGCGTGATTTGCGGTTTGGCTTTCTTAGATACTTGCGAAGATACAAAAGCCTATTTACAAATGATGATGGACTGGCATGAAGAACGTAATCTTCCAAATGGTATCGTTGGCAGTTCTTTATATCTAGCTATGGAAGATGAAGAAATTGTTGGAGTTATCATGTTACGTCATGAACTAAATGCTTATTTAGAACGTATTGGCGGACATATCGGCTATAGTGTAGCACCAGATAAAAGAAGAAAAGGAATCGCTAAATGGATGCTTGAAGAAGTACTTGCAATAGCGAAAGCAAACTTCCACATGAATGCTTGTCTAGTGAGTTGTGAGGAAACAAACGTGGCAAGCCGTCAAACAATCTTAGCCTGTAAGGGTCATTTCATGAGAAAAGAAGTAAACGATGGAATCACATACGAGATGTATAAAATAGGAGGTTAAACGTATGATTGATATTAGAGAAAATGAACAATTAAGCATGTTGAATCATTCCTGTGCTCATATGATGGCACAGGCTGTAAAGCGTCTGTATCCACAGGCAAAATTTTGGGTAGGACCAGTTATATCAGATGGTTTTTATTATGATATTGATCTTGGTGATGATGTAATCAAAGATGAAGACCTGCCAAAAATCGAAAAGGAAATGAAGAAGATCGCCAAAGATGGAAAGCGTATTGTCCGTAAAGAAATTAGTAAAGAAGAAGCCTTAGAAATGTTTGCGGACGATCCTTATAAGATTGATCTGATTCAAGATTTGGAAGATGGAACAATTACCTGTTATCAACAAGGAGAGTTTATCGATTTATGTCGCGGGCCGCATGTAGAAACGGTTAAGCTGTTGAAAAACTTCAAACTTTTAAAACACTCCGGAGCTTATTGGAAAGGTGATGCAGAAAATAAAATGCTGCAACGTATTTATGGTGTCTGCTATCCAACAAAAGAAGAATTAGAAGAACATTTGCATATGCTGGAAGAGGCCAAAAAACGTGACCATAAAAAATTAGGACGTGAAATGGGTCTATTCATGATGAGTGAATATGCACCAGGTATGCCATTCTTTTTGCCAAATGGAATGATTATTCGTAATCTGTTAGAAAACTTCTGGTATGAAGAACATACAAAAGAAAATTATAAATTTATCAAAACACCAATCATGATGAGCAAGGAATTATGGGAAGTAAGTGGACATTGGGCAAACTATAAAGAAAATATGTATACGACAATGGTGGATGATCGCGAATTTGCAATCAAGCCAATGAATTGTCCAGGGTCCTTATTAGTGTTTAAAAATGGTCTACATTCCTATAAAGATTTGCCACTGCGCATGGGAGAATTAGGGCAGGTACATCGCCATGAAGCCAGTGGAGCTTTAAATGGGCTATTCCGTGTTCGTACTTTTACGCAAGATGATGCTCACATTTTCATGCGCCCAGATCAAATTGAAAGTGAAGTAAAGGAATTGATCAACTTCATTGATCGCGTATACTCTATCTTTGGCTTATCCTATCGTATTGAATTATCGACACGTCCGGAAAAGAAATACATTGGAGATCTGGCAATTTGGGAAAAGAGTGAAAAAGCTCTTGCTGATGCATGTGTCAGTGCCGGTAAGGATTATAAAGTCAATCCAGGAGATGGTGCTTTCTATGGGCCAAAACTTGACTTCCATATCAAAGACTCCTTAGGAAGAGAATGGCAATGTGGAACGATTCAATTGGATATGAATCTACCTGAACGCTTTGATTTAACATATGTAGAAAAGGATGGCACGAAAGTGCGACCTGTTATGCTGCATCGTGTTATATTTGGATCAATTGAACGTTTTATTGGTATTTTGATCGAGCATTATGCAGGACATTTCCCTACATGGTTGGCACCAACTCAAGTCATGGTCGTTCCGGTACATTATGAACGTCATGCGCAAGCTGCAAATGCTATAAATGAAAAATTGTTAGCGATGGGATTTAGGAGCAAATCAGATGCACGAAATGAGAAATTGGGGTATCGTATAAGAGAAGCACAGCTTGCTAAAATTCCTTATCAGCTTGTTATTGGTGATGGAGAAGTAGAAGCTAATACAGTTACGGTACGTCGTGCACAAAGTAAGGAATCTGTGACAATGCCGGTAGAAGAATTTATCGCTAAGCTGAGTGCTGAAGTGAAGGAGAAACGTTTATGAAATTATTGAAGGGATTACTGGCAGGTGTCATGGCTTTGTCTTTAAGTGCCTGTGCAAGTAATGATGACACAAAAAAAGAGGAAGCAAAAACAGAACCGATTAAGGTACTGGCGCCTTTAGGGGCAACTAGTTTATCATTGTTAGGATTATACGGTGATAAAAATGTGAGTGTTGACACCGTTGACGGTACAAGTGTCATCAGTGCAGAAATTGCTAAGGAAGATGGAGAATATGATGCTATCATCGCACCTATTAATTTAGGAGCTGCATTATTATCAAAAGGAAAAAGTCAATATAGGTTAGACAGTGTCGTAACCTGGGGTAATTTATATGTTGTTGGAACTGATGAAAAAGCTTTAACAGAAACAGGAATGTTTGCGGCTTTTGGAGAAAAAGCGGTGCCACAGAAAGTTTTTATGGCTAGCTTGGATGTGAAAAGCATAAAACCTGAAATCACTTATTTTGCTTCTGTGAATGAAGTACAACAACAATTATTAAGTAAGAAAGCAAATGTCGGGTTGATGGCTGAACCTGCTGCTACAGCAACCATTGCTAAAGCAAAAGAAAAAGGAATAACTTTAAAGGTTTTAAAAGATTTACAAAAAGAGTACCAAAATAAAAATAATACAAAGAGTGCGGGATATCCACAAGCAGCGTTATTTGTAAAAAAAGGTTCAGAGGATAAAGTAAAGAAATATATTGAAACAGCTACAACGTTTGCTAATGAAACAAGTAAAAAGGATGAAACGGCGATTAGCAAAGCAGTAGAAACGGCAACTCCAGAGAAATTAGGTATTCCAAATGCACAGATTGCGGTTAAGACATGGCCTCGTCTGAATATTAACTATGTTAAAGCGGCAACTGTAAAAGAAGATATTGCTACATTCTTAAAGCAATTTAATATTTCTATCAATGATGATGCATATACGAAATAATTTGAGGTGATGAAGATGAAATATGCAATAACTTATGAAAATCATATGGTATTCCAACACTTTGGGAAATGCCCTGCTTTTCTACTTGTTGATATAGAAGATGGCATAATTGTAAGAAAAGAACTTCTTAGCGCTAATGGGAGCGGTCATGGTGCGCTAGTTACACTGATTCAAGAAGCTGGTGTTGATGTATTAGTATGTGGTGGTATCGGTCAAGGCGCACGTGATGCGTTAGCTAAAGCTCATATAGCTTTAATTGGTGGTGCCAGTGGAAATGTTGATGAAATTGTAGAACAGTTAAAGAAGGGAACACTACAGGATGATCCCAATGGTAAATGTAACCATCATCATGAGGAAGGTAATCACGATTGTGGTAATCATGATTGTGGATCTCATACGCACTAAGCTCGCTTATATGCGAGCTTTTTTCAATTACTAGTTATCATAGCTTTGTTTTAACTTGTCGTAAAATGAAATTGATAAAGGAAGCACTCTTATCACAGCATATAAATAAAGCTTTTTACGTATAATGTGACTGTCGTTTGCAAAGCTGCTTAATGTTTATAAATCACCAGCTAAAAAAATATGAACTTTTTTTAGCATTCCTATTGCCAAAGTGCTAAAAGTGAGTATAATATAGGGTGTTAGCAGTTATGAACTGCGAGTGCTAAAACTTAAAGGAGGAATCTTAGATGTTAAAGCCATTACACAAAAACGTGATTTTAAAGAAGGAAAAAGCCGAAAAGGAAACAAAAACGGCAAGTGGAATTATCCTGACAGATAACAGTAAAAACAAACCAAGTTATGCTACTGTAGTAGCGATTGGACCAGAAAGTGAAGCAGAAATTAAAGTTGATGATAAGGTTGTATACAAAGAATATTCTGGTACAGATGTGAAATTAGATGAAGAAGAATTCATCATCGTAGAAGATGAAGATATTTTAGCAGTCATTGCGTAAGATAAAAACAAACAGGAGGTAATGAACATGGCAAAAGAAGTACGTTTTTCAAAAGATGCAAGAAATGCAATGTTAGCAGGTGTGAATACACTGGCTGATGCAGTACGTGTAACTTTAGGTCCTAAAGGACGTAATGTCGTTTTAGAAAAAGAATTTGGATCACCATTAATCACAAATGACGGTGTTTCTATTGCAAAAGAAATTGAATTAGAAGATAAGTTTGAAAATATGGGTGCGAAATTAGTTTATGAAGTAGCCAATAAAACAAACGATACTGCTGGTGATGGTACAACAACAGCAACCATCTTAGCACAAAGCATGATTAGCAACGGTTTGCGTCAGGTAGAAAAAGGTGCAAATCCTGTATTAATGCGTGAAGGTATTGAATATGCTAGCAAGGAAGTGGCAAATCATATTCTAGATAAGAGTCGTAAAATAGAAACAAACAGTGATATTGCCAGTGTTGCGGCTATTTCCAGCGGCAGTAAAGAAGTTGGTGAAATCATTGCTAAAGCAATGGATAAAGTTGGCCGTAATGGTGTTATCTCTGTTGATGAATCTAATGGATTTGATACAGAATTAGAAATCAGTGAAGGTATGCAGTACGATAAAGGATACGTTTCTCCATATATGGTAAGTGATCATGAGAAAATGGAAGCAGTCTTAGAAAATGCTTTTGTTATGGTAACTGACCAGAAAATCAATAATGTGCAAGAAGTGCTTCCAGTATTAGAACAGGTAGTGCAGTCCAATAAACCATTGTTGATCATTGCAGATGATGTTGAAAATGAAGTAACTTCTACTTTGGTTGTCAATAAACTGCGTGGTACATTTAATGTAGTTGCTACGAAAGCTCCTGGTTTTGGTGATAATCAGAAAGAAATTTTGAAAGATATTGCAGTGTTAACAGGTGCTACATTCTATTCAAAAGATTTGAACATGGAATTAAAAGACATGAAATTGGAAGAATTAGGTAGCGTGAAGAAAGCAGTTATTACAAAAGATAATACAACAATGATTGGCGGAAATGGCAATAAAGATGAAATTACAGCTCGTATTGCTGAAGTACGCGCACAGATGGAAAACTGTAAGAGCGATTATGATAAAAAACGCTATGCAGAACGTTTAGGTAAGTTAAGCGATGGCGTTGCTATCATTAAGGTTGGTGCAACTACAGAAAGTGAACTGAAAGAAAAGAAACTGCGTATTGAAGATGCATTGAACGCAACGCGTGCTGCTGTTGCAGAAGGTATCGTAATTGGCGGTGGTGCTGCTTTGGTTGAAGCTTATGTGGCTTTAAAAGATCAGTTGAAATCAGATATCGTCGATGTACAGAAAGGTATTAAGGTAGTCATGGATGCGTTATTAGCACCTATTGCACAGATTGCCGAAAATGCTGGTTATAACGCTGAAGAAATCGTCGAACACCAGAAAGGTGCTGAGGCGAATATGGGCTTTGATGCAAAATACGGCAAGTGGGTGAATATGTTTGAAGAAGGTATTATTGACCCAACAAAAGTAACAAGAAGTGCATTGTTGAATGCTGCAAGTATTTCTGCATTATTCTTAACAACAGAGGCAGGCGTTGCTGCTATCAAAGAAAAAGAAGCGCCTATGCCACCAATGCCACAAGGCGGAATGTATTAATATTAAAGAGCAGCTGCTATCCTGCAGCTGCTTTTCTTAAATACCCTAAGTTTATAGTAAGCTTTTTTAGGTGCTTTAAGTTCTGTCTGTAGAAATTTGTCAATGAATGACGAAAATGAGATTCCAATTATGAAGAATCACTTAAATTACACAAAAAACTTTTTCTTAATGCACATTTGTGCTAAAATATAAGTAATGTATAGGAGGTATGCTACATGAGCATCGGTCAGAAATTCAAAGAGTTTATTGCACCAATGGATGAAGATGATGTTTTGGAAGTGGAACAGGAAGAAGAAAGTCCTTCTCTTTCCGAATATGAACAGCCAAAATCCAAAGCTATAAATCGTTTGCCTGGCGACACAAAAATGGTATTGTTTGAACCTCGTTCATTTGATGAGGCAGAAGAAGTCGCTAAACGTTTAAAAGAGAATAAAGCAGCGGTCGTTAACTTACATAAACTGCAAAGAGATTATGCACAAAGAACCATCGATTTCTTAACAGGTGTTATTTTCGCACTGGATGGAACCATTCAAAAGATTGGACATAATGTTATTCTGTGTGCTCCAAGAAATGTTGCTGTTCACGGAGAAATTAATCTGGATGCCAGTGAAGAGGACTAGCATTGCCAATTCATTTTGAACATTATAGGGGTAATGAAAAATTCGTAAAGCGTATTTATGATCTGATAGATCTGATGGAACGCCGCCGTCGAATTGTCGTTACTCCATTTTTTGCGCCTGATGAATGTAACATCTGCGATGCTATTTTAGGGCATCAGATACCGTATGGAAAATCCGGAGGTTATCAAGGTGCAGAACGTTGTCGCTATGCACTTTTACCTTATGAAGATGAACTGGCTGATTTAAAAATAACGATTCTCAAGGCGACTTATTCACCGCAATTTGGTAAGCTTGCACATCCAGATGTTTTAGGGGCAATTCTCAATCTTGGTATTGAACGGGAAAAAATCGGTGACTTAATTGTAAAAGATAATGAACTTATCATTTTTGTAGATGAAGAAATCGAAAATTATATCGTGTGTAATTTGACACGCATTAAACGAAGCAATGTGCATTTTAAACGTTATGAAGGTGAAGTCACTTATGAGCCAAAAATACGGTATGAGCATAAAATCGTATCGAGCCTACGTTTAGATGTACTTGTATCAAGCTTTGCAAATATTTCAAGGAAGAAAGCGCAGGAGCTGATACGTGCAGGACTTGTAAAAGTTAATCATGTAATACTTGAAGAAACTTCCTATTTATGCAATAATAATAGTGCTATTTCCATTCGTGGACATGGACGTTTTTACTTCAAGGAAATTGTGAAAACGACCAAAAAGGATCATTTGGTGATTCTGGCGGGCAAGTATCAGTAGATAGGGTGATGGTATGGACAAACGTATATTTGATACGATGAAAAACGGCTACAACCGTTATCAGGTCGATGATTACATGCAGACGCAAAAGCTCCAAATGGATGCCTTGCAGAAAAAACTGGAAAGTGTAAATCGTGAGCTTGAAATGTTGCGTCAGGAAAAAAAGGTGCTTGAGAATGAGTATCGGAAATTGAATGACAATCTGCATATCAAGGAAAGTGCTGCCAGTGAAATGGCACGTATGGCAATGAAAGAGGCGAATATGATCGTCGACACGGCGAATCAGAATGCAGATACGATTATCAAAGAAGCATTGATGATGGCACGAGGTATTCTGATGGAAATTGCCCGTTTGGGTGATGAGGCTAATGATATGAAAAGCAGTATGAAAGAAGAGCTGCACAAGATTGAGGAAGCGTTGGACGATTTTGAAACACCGGCGATTCCAAAGATGGATTTATTAAAAAAAGAATTATAAAAGCGAAGAAAAAGACATGTTTCTTATCGGTGGATGCAAAGAGAACAGGCGGTTGGTGGAAGTCCTGTGTGAAGCGAAAAGAAAAATCACTTTGGAGCTTATCATCTGAAAACAGTAAGATGATACGGTTACAGCCGTTATCTGTTTGAGTGCTATTTTGATAAGAAATAGAACTAAGGTGGTACCACGTTCACGCGTCCTTAGACAAGGAAGCGTGTTTTTTTTGTTTATGTTAGGAGGAAAATGATATGGAATACAAAGAAACATTATTGATGCCAAAAACAAAGTTTGAAATGCGTGGAAAACTTCCAAGCAAAGAACCAGGATTTCAAAAACGCTGGAAGGAACAAAACATTTATGAAAAGATGTTAAAGAAACGGGAAGGCTGTGAACCATTTGTTTTACACGATGGTCCTCCATATGCCAACGGAGACATCCATCTGGGTCATGCCTTAAATAAAATTTTAAAGGATGTTATCATCCGTTCAAAATTTATGGATGGCTATAAAGTGCCTTATATTCCAGGATGGGATACGCATGGTCTTCCTATTGAAACGGCTATCCAGAAATTAGGACACAATCGTAAAGAAATGGAATTGGCGGATTTCCGTAAACTTTGCTATAACTATGCAATGGAACAAGTAGAAAAACAAAAAGCCGGCTTTTTATCTTTGGGGGTTGTTGGTGATTATGATCATCCTTATATCACTTTAACAAAAGAATTTGAAGCCCATCAAATTGAAATTTTTGGTAAGATGGCAATGAATGGCTTGATTTATAAAGGGTTAAAACCGGTTTACTGGAGCCCATCCAGTGAAACGGCATTGGCAGAAGCTGAAATAGAATATAAAGATGTTAAATCTCCTACGATCTTTGTGAAATTTCCAGTAAAAGATGGTAAAGGAATTTTAGACACTGATACTAGTTTTGTCATCTGGACAACAACGCCTTGGACTATTCCAGCAAACCTTGCAATTTGCTTGAATAAAGATTATACTTATGCGCTTGTGAATAGTGAAAAAGGTAAGCTGATCGTATTAGAAGAATTAGTAGATGCACTATGGGAAAAGTTCGGTTTACAAGAAAAGCAATTGTTGAAGACATTTAAGGGTAGTGAATTAGAAATGATCACTTGCCAACATCCTTTATATGATCGTGAATCATTAATTATTTTAGGTGATCATGTTACTGCTGATGCAGGTACCGGTTGTGTACACACAGCTCCAGGCTTTGGTGCAGATGACTTCTTTGTTGGCCAGAAATATGGGTTACCAGCCTATTGCAATGTTGATGAGCATGGCTGCATGATGAGTGATGCCGGGGAATGGTTAGCTGGACAATACGTAGATGATGCTAATAAGACAGTAACACAAAAGCTTGATGAAATCGGGGCTTTATTGAAGTTAGAATTCATTACTCATTCATATCCACACGATTGGAGAACCAAAAAACCAATCATTTTCCGTGCTACTACGCAGTGGTTCGCTTCTATTGATAAAATTCGTGATCAGTTGCTTGAAGAAATTGACAATGTAGATTGGATTCCTAAGTGGGGTCAGCAACGTATGCATAATATGATTGCAGATCGTGGTGACTGGTGTATATCACGTCAACGTGCATGGGGTGTTCCAATTCCAATTTTCTATGCGGAAGATGATACACCTATTATGGATCAGACAGTATTTGACCATGTGGCGGGTTTATTCAAGGAATTTGGCTCTAATATCTGGTTTGAAAAAGAGGCAAAAGATTTATTGCCAGAAGGTTATACACATCCTGGTTCTCCAAATGGTGTTTTCCGTAAAGAAACGGATACCATGGATGTTTGGTTTGATTCCGGAAGCTCGCATACCGGCGCCATGGTGGAACGCGGTTTAGGTTATCCCGCTGATCTATATTTTGAAGGCAGCGATCAGTATCGTGGTTGGTTCAACTCTTCTTTGATCATTGGTACGGCAGTTCATGGACATTCTCCATATAAACAAGTATTAAGCCATGGATTCGTCATGGATGGTAAAGGTGTGAAAATGAGCAAATCACAATGGAATGCCGTAGCACCTGGAGAAATTACAAAGAAATATGGAGCTGATATTTTACGTTTATGGGCGGCAAGTGTAGATTATCAGGGAGATTGTAGTATGTCTGATGAGATATTAAAACAAATCAGTGAAAATTATCGTAAGGTACGTAATACTTTCCGTTTCTTGTTGGCTAATATTGATGGCGAAAACGACTTTACTAAGGCTGATCTGGTAGATGTTAATACATTGCCTGCTTTGGATAAGTATATGTTAATCATGTTGGCAGATGTCTGTGAAAAGGTTAAAAAAGCATATGGAGAATATCGTTTTGCTGATGTGACAAGTATGCTGACCAATTTGATGACAAATGAATTCTCTGCTTACTATCTGGATTATACAAAAGATATCTTGTATATTGAAAAGAAAGATTCCAACAGAAGACGTCAGGTACAGACAGTTCTATATTATGCGGTAGATACGTTAGTGCGCTTATGGGCACCAATTTTGACACATACGGCAGAAGAAGTTAATGATTTCTTCCATACGGAAGAGGAAAGCATTCATTTGGGTGCGTTCCCGGTAGTACCGATTTTTGAAAATGCTGATGAAATTAAAGAAAAAGTAGCACGTTTAATGCTGATTCGTGCAGATGTCTTTAAAGCATTGGAAGAAGCACGTGCAGAAAAGATCATTGGTAAATCTTTGGAAGCACATGTAATAATCAATGTAAATGATGAAGACCGCGCTTTGATTGAAGAATATTGCGGTAATAAATTTAATCAATGGTTAATTGTTTCAAGAGTAAGCTTTTCCGTAGATGAGTTAAAAGCATATGAGGTTTGTCAAATTGCTGTTGAAAAATGTGAAGGGAAAGTATGCCCAAGATGCTGGAATATCACGGAATCAAATGCTGAAGATGGTTTATGTGAACGCTGTGCTGCGGTTTTAGAATAATCGATAAGGTTGTTTGTCAATTATGATAAACAGCCTTTTTTTTTACAGTTCTTTGGGTTGTTCTAGAGGAATCATTATTTTTATACGATTTTGACATTTTTATGTTAAAATAGATAAAAAGTATTCATGGCAATAAACATCCGAAACATGATGTTTATCTGAATGATTTAAGCCTTTATGAAAAGGCACAAGTTATTCAGAGGCTTAACAGATTTTAGATATTAAAAACTAGCAAATGAAATTAGAAGAATGAGGACAGAAAACTATGGAAATAACATCATTGACAAATACGAAAATCAAACAGTGGGCAAAATACAAAGAAAAAAAGTATCGAGATGCAGATCAAAAGTTTTTGATTGAGGGTGAGCATTTACTGCAAGAAGCGCATACGGCTGGCCTTATTGAATGTATTCTTGTTGAACAAGGGAAAAACATACCTTATGAACAATATCCCGTATACTATGTTACAAGAGAAATTTTAAAAAAATTAACTGATAGTGTATCAGGAAGTTGGGTAATGGCGGTTTGTCATTTTCCTGAGCAGCAAGCACTTACATCAGATAAGATCATCATTCTGGATGGTGTTCAAGATCCCGGAAATCTTGGTACGATTTTACGCACTGCCTTATCTTTTTCCTATCAAACAATATTGCTATCTAAAAATTCAGTAGATGTATATAATGAAAAGGTTATTCGATCTACACAAGGAGCACTTTTTCATCTAAATATTATTCGTACAGAATTACTTACTGCGATAGAAGAGCTTAAAGAAAAGGGATATAAAATTTATGGAACTTCATTACATGAAGCAATTCCTTTATCACAAGTTCATCCAAAAAAACGTCATGCACTTATCATGGGGAATGAAGGAAAAGGCGTCCGGGAAGAAATATTATGCCAAACAGATCAAAATGTATATATCGAAATGGATACTTTTGAATCACTGAATGTAGCTGTAGCAGCAGCTATCTGCATGTATACCTTTAAAAATAAATAAATGATAACTTTTTGTTATTATAGTATAAATCAATCTTATACAAACTGCATAAATTAACATGCTATTCTTACAAAACAAATGGAATTATTAAGGAAATTATCCTTTTCCGTTGATAAAAAGAAAAAGTTAGAAAAAAATTTCCAATTTCTATTCTCTTATGATAAGATAGTAAAGAAGATGTATGTCACATTGACATCATAAATAAAGGAGATGTTTAAAATGAAGAGTTTAAAAAGAAACAAGAAAGGTTTTACGCTGATTGAAATCATTGTAGTATTGGTAATTATGGGAATTCTGATTGCTATTGCAGTACCTAGTGTATTGGGATATGTCAATAAGGCAAAAGAGCAGAGGTATTTATCTGACGCTAGAGCATATTATATTGGTGCTCAAGGCATTGTGACCAATAAAAACGGAAAAGATGAACCAGTTGGAGATTATGATTTGACAGCTGCAAAAATTCAAGCAGATGCGGGGATTTTAGCTTCCGAATCTGATATCAATGTCTCAAAATGTACTTTGAGTGGAACAAAGGGCAATGTGAAAATTGAGAAATGTGATTTTGCCGTAAAAGATATCACTAGTAAATACATTTCTATCACTGCAAACAAACAAGCTGAATTTGTTCCGGTTGATGACACTCATCCAATGCCTACAGAATAAAAAATGCTTTTTCAAAGCCTCTATGGTAAATAGAGGCTTTCACTTTATAGAAAGGAAGGGATAAAGTTGGAAAAGATACTTATCATATTTTACGTATATGCATTCTTAATCGGTATATGTATTGCCAGCTTTATCAACGTCGTGATTTGGCGCGTACCTCAAGGTTTGTCTGTGGCAAAGGGTAGATCATATTGCCCCAATTGTCATCATACATTAGCGTGGTATGATTTATTTCCTATTTTCAGTTATCTCCTTTTGAAAGGGAAATGTCGTTATTGTGGTGTTAAAATTCCCATGCGAGATACGATCATAGAATTTCTTGGTGGTGGTGTAGCAATCTTTTGCTTTCATCGTTATCAATTCACATGGGATACCCTTATCATCTTCTCTGTTATCATGATTTTTTTGGCAATAACAATGATTGATTTTGATACGATGACTATTCCAAACGGTCTTATTATCGCATTGGTAGTACCGGCTGTTCTGATGACTATTTTACATCCTGAAATCACGTTGCTTGAAAGAGGTATTGGCTTTTTTATCGTATCCTTACCAATGTATCTTTTAACTTTAATGATTCCTGATTGCTTTGGCGGTGGGGATATTAAATTATTGGCTGTTTCAGGTTTTATGATTGGATGGAAAGGCATACTTTTAGGAGCATTTATTGGTGTTTTAACTTGTGGCTGTTATGCAAGCTGGTTATTGATAACTAAAAAAACACAAAAAGGCGCACATATTGCGTTTGGTCCTTATTTATGCTTTGGAATTGTGGTATCATTAATGTATAGTGAATTTATCATACATACGTATTTATCTATGTTTGGTTTAAAATAAACGAGGTGACGATCATGGCTACGTTTAAATATACTGCAAAAGATATGGATGCAAAAAAAATAACCGGCAAGATGGAGGCAAATGATCGTAAAGAGCTTGCCGCTTTTCTGCGTAGTGACGGCAAATTTTTAATAGAATGTAAAGATGTTACGAATATTGAAAAAAACACTTATAAGCTAAAATTGAAGGAATTATCAGATTTCTCACGTCAATTAGGAACGATGATAGGCTCTGGAGTAAGTTTAATACGTGCGATTTCAATCTTAGTGCAGAGACAAAAAAATCCTAAAATCAAAGCTATTTATACAGATATCTATCGAAAGCTGCAACAGGGTATGACATTATCATATGCTATGGAAGAGCAAGGAAAAGCTTTTCCAGAATTAATGATTAATATGTATCGAACTGGTGAAACCAGCGGTCAAATGGAACGTGTTGCGATGACGATGGCTTTACAATATGAAAAAGATAATCGAATAAAAGGTAAAGTACGTAATGCGATGATTTATCCTATTATTCTGATATGTGTTACGATTTTTGTTGTAATTGGAGTATTCACCTTTATCATTCCAAGTTTCTCTAAGGTCTTTAATGGTATGGAACTTCCTATGATCACCAAAATTGTAAATGCAATCAGTGAAGCAATGCTTGCTTATTGGTATTGGATGCTTATTGGTGTGTTGTGTATGGTGGCCTTGATTGCAGGTATGTTGCGTGTTGAAAAAATACGATACAAAGTGGATCAAATGAAATTGAAATTTCCTAAATTAGGTAAATTATTAGGAACGATTTATACATCAAGATTTGCCAGAAATATGTGTTCCTTATATACAAGTGGGATATCTATTATTAATGGCTTAATGATCGTAAAAGATAATATTGGAAATAAAT
>NZ_CEVYEL010000057.1:0-14706 GCF_982403165.1 Longicatena sp. | reverse complement strand
GTTGTACCTTTACTTCATTTGGTCGTATTCCATCTTGGTTATTACTATCATTCCAAATCTTCGCTACAGTTTTATTGATAAGTTCGACAGCATGTGTATTTGTTAAAATAAAGTTTCCATCCTTATCAATCTCGGTTTTACTTGTATAACCATCAGAAATTGTTACTTCTTTAATAGAATAATTTATTTCTTTTCCTGATTCAAACTTTGGAAGATCTTTCCAAGAAGCACTCCAATTACTTTTTTCATTCAGTGTGAGCACTTCCCCGAAGGCCTTTCCATTAGCTAAAAGTTGTACCTTTACTTCATTTGGTCGTATTCCATCTTGGTTATTACTATCATTCCAGACTTTTGTTACTTTTTTTTCGATGGTACTCTGTGTATTCTTAATAATTATAGATATTTCATTTTCGCTCACAACTTTCTCATATGTTGCTCTATATCCTTCCATTGCATGTTCTTCAACATCATAAGTATATTGCAACGGTAAATGGTTAAATGTTACCTTCCAATTATTCGTTTCATTTAATTCTACTGTATCAAGAATTGTTCTATTCCCATTTTGATCAATACGAATTAGGTCTACTTTTACTGTCGGTGTTTTTCCATCTATAGTTGCCCATTGTTTCTCTACATGAATGGTTTGATTATTCTCTTCTTCTCCAATAACGACACTTCCATTTGTTCCTATTCCACCACCTCTTACAGAAGTATTTCCTGAAATAATTAGCTTGGCTGCATCCTTTGCTATTTCTTTTGCATTCTGTGTCGTATCAACTTTCAAAGCATATGTTTCTTTACTATTACTAATATTTTTTATTGGTTCCCCAGGATTTGCAGGATCAAATCGAGAGACGGATGGATCTGGTTTTCCTAATACTCCTAATTCTAAAACCTTTCCATCTTCATAATATGTAACACTGCCTCCCCCTAGCATTCTCTCAGCAAGTGTTGTAATATACTTATCACTTCTTGGAACAGACACATAATCATCTCCTGCTGCATTTGTCAAGGCATTATTATCAAACAATGCCCCTCCATTATTCACATGAATTTGTACACTACCAGTAGGACAAGACCATATCCCTCCTCCTAATAAAGTTGCATCATTATCTGTAATCAAGGTATTATACATATGAAGTTCATAAGGAATACTTCCAACATATACACCACCACCTTGATCTTCTGCCTTATTATTAGTTATTTTGCCAGCATTCAATGTCACTTTATTCGAAGCGACATAAACACCACCACCTGTACCTTGTGTAGCATCTGCTTGAATGGCGTCATTTGTGCTATTCCCGGATATCACACCACCATTCATAGTGAATGCAGCAGGACAATTATACTTAGTGCCCCAATCATTTATATCAAAACCAGCATCACCTGCCCCCATCGCAACAAAAGCATCAAATGCTGAGACTCCGCCTCCCATAGGAGCTTGATTATTTATGATTTCCCCATTATTCATCTCAAATTCACCATTACATAAAATAAAAACTCCTCCACCACTGAATCTAGAAGTATTATTGGATATTTTACCACCATTCATTTGAAAGTTAGCAACTGTTATATAATCAGGATTTAACCAAGTACCAACAGTTACTCCTCCAGCTGTTCTATTACTATAATTATTGGAAATTTCTCCCCCATTCATAACGAAACTTGCAGCATCTTCATCTCGATTACTTCGACCACCACTAACATTAACAATTCCACTCATTAATCCATCGCATATATTATTTGTGATGTATCCATTATTTAATATAAACTTACTTCCATTTAATAAATAAATTCCATTTTCTTCCATATCTGACCAATTATCAAAGGAGTTTTTTGTGATTTCTCCCCCATCCATTATAAAGGTAGCATGATCTTCTATTAATAAACCAGAAGAAGCTTCGTTCTCAGTAATAATGCCTCCTTGCATATGAAATTCAGCATTTTTTCCCTGCATATGAATCACATAGCAGGTGTGTCGAGTAATTGTTCCAGATACTAATGTAAGTTTTCCTGATATTTCTATTGCAGTGGCAACTCTTTTCATGTTCATAAATCGATCACCAACATTATTACCATCAATAGTAATACCCTCTATATACACATTTCCTCCTTCTTCTATATTTATCATATGCAATGATTTATCAAGCTTTTCAGAACGGACCAGCCTGCCGACACCAGTAAAATGCACCGTTCTTCCATTCTGTATAAGGATTTCATCTTCTATTTCAATATCCTTTGTTATTTCTATAAAAATATTATCTTTATTTAGTAGTGCTGTCTCTAACTCTGCCCATGTAGAAACCTGTACTGAATCTTCAATTTTTGTTTCTTTTAACACATTTTCCTTATTTAACTTTTCTTGAGCAACTTTTTCTTGAGCAACTTTTTCTTGATCAACTTTACTCTTTTCAATATTTTCAGATGATTCTTTCTCTATTAATTTTTCAATATCATCCACATCTACTGTAATATCCACTGTCAAAATTTCATTTGTTTGATTTTTATCATTAATGACCTCAGAACTAGTGCCCTCTGTTTTTGTATAATACACAGTAAATACATATGTACCATTTTCTAACGCACGATAAGTGATGCTTGAATTTACTAAAGAAACTTCACTTTTATCCGGTAAAGTTACCTTCTGTATATTGATATTCTCTTTTGCTTCTATTTTAATATCAATTGCAACTGCTTGTTTATCTGATTCCATCGTTGTATGAACCACATAATTTGAAGCTTCATTCTCACCAAAAGCAATGTTGTCATTATTTGCAAACACTTTATTTTGGGGTATTGCAAACGTTATTAAACTAACTAAAAGTAATAATATTGGCATGACTCTAAATATTTTCTTCATAATTGCATCTCTCTTTCTCTCCTTATATAAAACATTGTTCTTTATTTTATGTGTTTTTTCTAAATATTCGTGATTCAGAATAAATAATGAACGGCATCAAAAAGATATTAGATTCTTTCTTAATTCTTTATTCATAAAGTACCCAATCTTCGAATTGGAAAAGCCCTTTTTCTCTTCTACTTTTTTCAAAATTCTCTAACTCTTCAACTTCCCGCATCTTGATTTCTTTTAGATTACTTAAAACACGAAATGCGTTTTTCCCAACTTTCTTCACCAACAGTAAGTCGACAACCTCTAGCACATTGGCTCTATAAAACTCTAATTCCTCTACCTCTTGTACATATGGTATTGTAATAGTTTTTAAAAAAATTACCGTCATAAAACATTTTATTTCCTACTTTTAAAAGGGAAGGCATATTAACTATTTCAATTGGGGTTTCCATAAAGGTATTAGTTCCTAATCGGCTTTTTCAACCACTGTTACTTTGGGTAATGAAACTTCTTACAATTTACTAAACACATAAAACATTTGAACAGGTAAAGAAGTAATGTTTTCTAAATCTAAGGTATGAAAACGATTCTTAAAAAACATAAAATCATCTCTTGATTTGATTTCGTTACGTTTGGAAAGATTCTTTTCACTCTAGCCTAATCTCAGTTACCTGAAGGTCGATTTGAAAATGTATTCACATTAGTCATTATTACTGTTTCATATCCAGTTACAGCCAAATGTTCTACTTGTGTAATTAAATAGGTTATGCTACCATATGTCACACTATCTATTTACAATATTTTGGGATTACTAGATTGTGAAACAAATTTATCTATATCAGAGATACTATCTTTTCCTTCTTCTAATACTTCATAACGTACATCTGCTTCCCAGAACTGTGTATTAATTGGTAACGAAACTTTAATATCGCCATTCAATGATCCTTTTGTTTTCAGCTCTTTTTCTTCTAACCCTAACACAATAATTTCTAATTCTGACTCAGTCTCTCGCCATGTTTCTATTACAATTTCATCATTAATTATTCATATTTCCTCCATTCCCTCACTACATGTAAGCAAAAGTATTGTATGAAAATTGTTTCAAGTCTATTAAATTGCTATATTTTTGATTTTCTTTCACACTTATTCTCTCCTTATTTACATATAATGAACCATTTCAAATTATCTGTTTTTGTTTTCCTGATTGTATGCCAAAATGGCTTAGCAACACAAACACTAAATTTAGTTACTTCCTATTCATTAATAGCATTCACTTCTTTAATGTCAATGAATACTTCATACAGCACATCGTTTCCAAATTCAGATAGTGTTATCCCACCTGACAGAGCTATAGGCATAATTTCTTTTTTCAATTTCCTTTCAATTATTCTTTTCCATACCTTCAAGAAATGGCTTAAAATATTTCTCTTCGCCTTTTTTCTTGCTTTTTCTGCTTCATCAATTGTTGCATATGTTCCAAGAAAATATCACTTTCCCTGAAATGTGATTTAGCAATCCATTTACCATTTCGAGTAGGGGACATTCCTCTTACACCACTTGTATTACTTTTCGAGAGTTTTTCAACTCGGATTAGACATAAATTCGTACCCTCAATCAGATTCGGATTTTCTCTTGTATAACCACAGCTTTTTGTCCCACCACTTTAGAAGATTACTAGTGAAAATTTCTTTTTGCTTTCCACACTTGCATTGACAAATACATTTCCAATATCCCTTTTTATTTCGATAAGAAGAAAGGACTATTAAAATTCCAAATTGTCTCCCATGGTAACAATCTGTCTGTATTTCCATTTTTCTATATAACAACCTCCTTTCCCTTTTTTTCACTAATATATTTCTAGCGATAAATTACTATTTAGACATATTAGGAATTTTACTGAAAACTTTTTTAAGTAAAATTATAAGTATCGAATTTGTAGATGGTAAAGAAAGCACACTTTTCGTTTCAAGGATGATAAAATGGAAATATGACATAAGGATGGGAATTTTAGGAATTATTAGTTATAAAAAAAGATGGAACTAAATGTGTAATTTTTATTCCAAAAAATCTAAAATTTAACTATTTAGGGTTTGTCACGAAAAGTGTGCACCATAAAAAAATAATTAAACATCTATTAGGCTTGTCGATAACAATGTGTAAAATTTTTAAATTAAGGAAGGTAGCAGGTTTGTCAAGAAAAGTGTGTAAGTAAAATATAATCACTTTAGATATTTCTCAATGCGAGAGCTAAACTTGTCATTGATCATGAGTTGATTTAATACTTGTGACCAACTGCGGATGGTACCATTCTCCCATTTATTTTCAAGTTCTGTACAACGTAAATATAGTAATTTGTATAAGGCGTTCTCGTTTGGAAAGGCGCCTTTTATCGTCACTTTGCGGAAACTGGAATTGATTGCCTCGATCGCATTCGTCGTATACATTACTTTTCTTACGGCACTCCCATAATCGAACAGTTGTTTCATAACTAAAATTACGCCGCCATACGTCCACTGCTCCTGGATATTGTGATCATGCATGTTGGAATTTTTCAAACTCTGCTTGACAAGTTTTAAGGCTTGGCACTCCATATACTTTCTTAAGATGGGAAGTATATGTTTTAAAATCTTTACTTGGTACATACTTTATTGAGTTTCGTATCAAGTGGACGATGCTCGCTGTACGATCATATCCGAAGTTGGCTTTTGCGCCATCCTTAAGTACACTAACCCCATCCATCGACATAAAGAAAACATCTTCTAATCCTCGTGCTTTCATTCATCAAATATCTGCATCCAATAATTCTTACTCTTACTTTCACTAAGCCATAATCCAAGGATATCTTTATATCCATTCAAATCGTAGCCTAATATCGTGTATACAACGCATTCTTTCGCCTCATAGCCATTACGCAATGTTACATACATACCATCTATAAACAAGAAGGCATAGCACTTCTTCAAGGGTCTATTTCGCCTTTCTTCTAGTTCTGGTAGTATGACATCTGTAATATCGGATACCATTTCATGAGAAATTGAAAATCCATAGATATCTTCTATTGTTTTCGATATATCACGTTGACTCATTCCTCATGTACAACGCCAATACTTTATCTTTTATTCCTGAAACATCTCTTTATCGTTTTGATATCATCTGTGCTTCAAAAGAGCCATCACGATCTCTTGGTGTAACGATCATGATATCTCCCTTTGTAGTATGATCAGTTTTTTGACTATATCCATCTCTGCGATTCTGCCTTTGTTTATAATCTTTATCATCATTTTCGTCCTAAATGATGATTCATTTCACCTTGGAACAATGATTCAAATATAGGATCAAAAAGTTCCTTGAGTGCTTCATCTGCATCCTCTATGGATTGTAAAAAACTGCGTATCATTAAGTCATACGATCTTATTTTACACAGTTTATTTTACACTCTCACTATTTATTAAGTTTTTCTACTCGTTTCACCCAGCGACCGAATGTAACATGATTGGTATTAAGCAATCTTCCCGCTTCACGTTGACTTATCTGCTTGGCTTTCCATAAATTATATACTTCTGTAAATCTTTCCGGTAAATCATTTGCAGGTCTCCCAAATTGAATACCTTTTATTTTGGCTTCCTTGATACCTTCCATCTGACGTTGACGAATGTTTTCACGTTCAATCTGTGCCACATAAGAAAGAATTTGTAATACTAAATCTGCAATAAATTTCCCTGTAACGCCGTTGACCTGATTTCTTGTATCTAAAAGAGGGAAATCCAATACAATAATATCCACATCCTTTATTTTTGTCAGAAAACGCCATTGTTCAATGATTTCATCGTAGTCCCTACCTAATCGATCAATAGATTTGATATAAAGTTCATCACCCATTGTAAGCCGATTTACTAATTGCTTATATTTGGGGCGATTAAAATCTTTACCTGATAATTTATCAATAAATATTTTCTTTTTATCAATTCCTATTTCTAGCATAGCAGACATCTGTCTATCGATATTTTGATCTCTTGTAGAGACTCTTACATAACCATATTTTTTCATTAAATAATTCCTCCTATTCCGGTAATTCAATTTTTAATTATCTCACATCTTCATTATAGAGTCAGTGTTAATTATTTCCATATTTGAATTAGCTAAACTAAAAAACTACTACCCAAAATAGATAACAGTATGGTGTTTATAGAATAAATTTAAGCAGAATATTACAGATCAGAAATTATATGAGTTTTCTTAAACTATGTAGAATGAGCGAAAAAGTCTTCATTCATTTTTGATAGCTTCGTATCCATAAATAATTCTGCTATTAATTTTATAATTACTCATAGATGAAATTGCCTTTAATCGTATAAATAGTATTATTATCAACACGTTCCACGATTCCAACATGATCACTAACACCAGCATTTTCCCAATCGAAAAAGATGATATCACCTGTCAGAGGAATACTACCTCTTGGTTTCCTTTGTTGATGTTTCCAGAACGAGGCATAGAAAAAAGAGGTGTAACCTCATAGACTTGTCAATTCAGTCTATTTCGTTACAGCCTCTTTTCCCTATGTTTAATACGTTGTTACTTCGAGTAGTATTCTACTCCACACCAATTATAAACGAATATACCGGCTGCATGCCATTGTTGAGTTCTACCTCAACATCGTATTTATCTTCAATATAACTAGCAATCTCATTTGCTTCTTCTTCGTTGACATCCTCGCCATAAACAAGCGTCACGATTTCACTTTCTCCATCAATCATCATATCCAGTAACTGTCGTGTTACTTCCATTTTATCTGGTAATGATACAACAATGTCTTTTTCTTTTAAGCCCATGTAATCGCCAGCTTTGATATCTAATCCTTCAAATGTCGTATCCTTGATGGCATACGTAACTTGACCGGTTTTTACCATACTGATGGCATCATTCATTTCAGCCAGGTTCATATCGAAATCCACATCAGGATTAAACATGATACATGCACTTAATCCTTGAGGAATGGATTTTGATGGAATGACTTCCACATTCAGATCCTCACAGACACTTGCGGCCTGTTGTGCTGCTAAAATAATATTGCTGTTATTTGGCAATAAGAAGATATTTTCTGCGTTCACTTGATGAATGGCTTGTACAAAATCTTCGGTAGAAGGATTCATCGTCTGCCCACCACTGATAACATAATCAGCACGCAGTTCTTTAAACATATCTTTCAAACCATCCCCTGCTGCAACCGTAATAATTGCATACTTCTGTTTTGGTTTTTCTTCTTTTGGTTTCTCTTCTACCGTTGCATTCATCATGATATTTTCATGCTGCTCCTGCATGTTTTCTACCTTAAGTTTTGCAAATTCACCATAACGCTGTCCCATATTTAAGGCATCTCCAGGAGTCAAGGTATGTACATGTACTTTAACGATATCATCATCACGCACGCATACAATAGAATTACCAATTCGAGCAAGTGAATCACGTAATGCTTCTTCTTGGAAATTTCTAGCGCCATGCTCCGATAAACGAATGATGAATTCTGTACAGTAGCCGAATTCTTCGCTCTCCATACCAGCACCGGCAACTTCTTTACTTTCCTGTGCTTCTTGGCGTTCAATAACTTCACCTTTCAGTGCAGAAACAAACCCTTCAAAAATCGTAACAAGTCCAGCACCGCCACTATCAACGACACCAACTTCTTTTAATACCGGCAAAAGATCAGGCGTTCTCTCTAAGGACTCCTTCGCCTCCTCCAGCATTTTTTCCATAACTTGTAAGCAAGTCACATCTTGCGTTGAGGTTGCATATGCATATGTGTAATCAGCAGCTTCACGTACTACAGTTAAAATAGTTCCTTCTACTGGTCGCATGACCGCTTTATAGGCAACACGAGAACCCATAACCAGCGCATTTGCTAATTGGAAACCGTTGATTTCCTTCATGCCATCTACACCCTGATATAAACCGCGGAAAATCTGCGAAGTAATAACTCCGGAATTTCCTCTTGCTCCCATTAATAACCCTTTTGATAATACTTTTGCAATATCGCACACATCATCGCTAGTGCATGCTAAAGCATCCTTTACGCCCGCATTAAACGTCAGCGACATGTTCGTTCCTGTATCACCATCAGGCACAGGGAACACATTTAATGCATCGATTTCCGTAAACTTATTTGACAAATTATTGGCACCGCTTGCCAACATGTCTTTCAACAATTTTCCATTGATCATTTCCATAGTTCTCTACCTACTTTATAACCTTGACATCTTGCACATAGACATTAACTTTCTTAAAGTCTAATTCCAGATTTTTTTCCAACATGTATTTCACACGCATCTGCACCTCATGAACGATTTCACTAATCTTCACGCCGTAAGATACGATGATATATAAATCCAATTCCAAGTCATTGTTATCCAGCTGACGAACAACAACACCTTTGGCATAATTATCCTTCTTTAGTAATTCTGCGATTCCATCCTTCACAAATTTTTGGGATGCCATACCGACTACGCCATAGCATTCGGTTACAACACCACCGGCAAGTGAGGCGATTGCGTCGATGGAAACATTGATATTTCCGTACTGTGTACTTTTAGAGATTGACATAAAATTCCTCCTTATATCCTCATTATTATATCAAAATCCCCTTGGAAATCCAAGAAAGATTCTCAAATACCTTAAAATTCTTACTTAAAGGCTTTACAGTCTTCCGTTATGTAGGTTTCCGTATTCGCATCCATGACAAAGCAGACATGATCTTTTTTCAAATTTTTTAAAGTCTGTTTATAAGAATTAAGGATAAATACGGAATCATAGGAGGTATAGATCGTATTGCCATCCTGCATCACGATTTTCACCATATGCTTATCGTAACTTTCAGCATGCGGTGTAATCTCAGAAATCATAGATACGATATCCTGACTAACCTCTTTTTTATTTTTAGCAAATGCAGCAGCTAAGTTTTTCCTTTCTTTCTTGGAAAAACCATCAATCAATGGGTAGTTGACTATGGTGTCAAGGTTTTCACTGGTTATTTCCTTCTGTGAGCCATCTTTCAATAAAACATAATTCTTTTCACCTTCGACAAAGTAACCAATGACCAGTTTTTCTTTGATTTCAATAGCAATCACGCCATCCATGCTTTTCTCAATTTCCACATCTTCAATGAAATCGTCGTTTTTCAATTTCCAAGAAAGGTAGCATTTCGGTGTGATCATATATCGTGTTTCATAGGAAAGATGCGCTTTTTTCAAGACATCTTCTTTCGTATAAAAGCGATTACCTTTTACTTCTAATGATTTCACCTTAGAAATATCACTCATAAAATACAAGGATGCCACTAAAAGTATAGCACCAGCAATCACAAGTCGCCGTTTTCTGCGCCGCTTTTTACGTTTTTTCTTTTTATTTTGCAGAGCCAGATATTTCGCTTCGACATCATCGTAAAGCAGCTCGTCTAATTGTTCCAATTGAATTTCTCTACTTCCGTAATTAAATCAATGTCGAAACGTTCCTTGACTTCTTTTTGAATTTCTTCTACCAATGCCGCCACATCATTGGCTTTGGCATTATCTTCATTCACGATAAAGTTTGCGTGTTTTTCAGAAACCATAGCTCCACCGATGCGTTTACCTCGCATGCCGATACTCTCAATCAACTGCCAAGCCTGATGGCTTTCCGGATTGCGGAACACACTGCCGGCACATGGCTTATTTAAAGGTTGTGAATCCATACGACGTTTTCGCCGTGAATCCATAACATCACGAATCTCCTTTTGATCGCCTTCCTGTAATTGCAAACGGCATCCTAAGATCAACCAGTCTCGGTGCTGTTGAAAAATAGAATGACGATAGGCATAGTCTAATTCATCCTTACGCATAATGCAGATCGTATGTTCTTTCAGTACATAAACCTCTTGGACAATGCCTGCCATATCACTCTTATAAGCACCGGCATTCATAAACAAAGCGCCGCCAATCGTTCCGGGGATGCCACTGGCAAATTCCAAACCGCTTAAAGAACGCTTCATAGCCTCATGTGCCAACAAGATGATGCTCGTACCTGCTTGCACCAAACAACTGCCATCCTCTTCAAAATAAAAATCCGTAAAATAGCGATCCAGACAGAGAATCACGCCATCATAGTCATCATCGCTGCATAAAATATTGCTACCTTTGCCAAAAATCTTTATCGGCATTTCTTCATCCTTTAAGATGTCCATAACTCTTAACAGGCAAAGCTCATTTTTTGGGTATATAAAATAACTGCAGTTCCCACCAATGCGAAAGGTTGTACGTGTTTTTAAAGACACATTGACTTCCACATCCGCATAGGGCTGTAATTTTTCTTTCAATGTCATGTTATATTTCACCTTTTCATTTCATCGCACCAGTCTAAAATATCACTGCTGGCATTGGGCTTACCAAGCGCCAACGCATGCTGATGCATCTCTTCCTTTATTGCCGGATGATCCATAATCAATTTGATTTTTTCATCCAATACTGTTGCATTCAAATCTTTTTCTTCTATCATATATGCTGCTTTTTTTTCAACCAGCACACTGGCATTATAAAATTGGTGATTGTGTGCTACGTAAGGGCTTGGAATCAATATGCTTGGTGTTCCCAATGCTGTGATTTCAGCAGCCGTCGTTGCTCCAGCACGACATATGATCAGATCCACTTTAGCAATGATATCCAATTGTTTTACATAGTCTACAACCTTAATGTTATCCTGTGGAAAAACGCTCTTCATTTCTTCATAATTGTTTTTTCCGCTTACAAACAAGATTTGATATTTGTTGTCGATCTTAGGTAAGACATCTTTCATAATGGCATTGATGGAAGAAGAACCTAAAGATCCCATAACCACCAAAATCAGCGGCTTATCCATTGACAGACCTAAAGAACGATAATATGCCTCATCAAATTTAACCTGGACAGCATTGGTTGCCCGTGGATTTCCTAACAATCTTGTTTTTTCTCTGCCAAATTCTTCAAAGCATTTTTCATAACAGATTACGATGGCATCCATATAATTTGCCACCATTTTATTCGATACACCAACAATGGAATTTTGCTCATGTATCATCGTTTTTACATGCTTTTTATGTGCAGCCAGCATTACCGGTGCACTTACATAACCACCAAAACCAATGGCAATGTCAGGTTTAAAATCTTCTATGATACGGAGTGCCTTGCGATAGGCCTTTGCCATCAGCAATAATGCCTTCATCTTATTGACAATACCACCTGTTAAACCGCTTGCATGCAGACCTTTAAATTGATAGCCGTGTGCAGGTACTTCTTTCGCCTCCATACGATCATCATTTCCAACAAACAAAATGTCAATATCGTCATAGCGTTTTTTTGCCGCATCTGCCAGCGCAATGGCCGGATATATGTGACCTCCCGTTCCACCGGTTGCTATCAGTAATCTCATGTCATCACTCCCTGTGATTTATTATACCATGTTCATACCGTATTTTTAAATAAAATTCGCTTTTTTCAACTTTCCTTTGCAATACTCATAAGCAGTCCCATACTCCCCATCATAACCATTAAAGAACTGCCTCCATAGGAGATAAAAGGAAGCGTAATCCCAGTTACTGGAAACAACCCGACAACTACACCAAGATTGATCATGACCTGAATAGCAAACAGGGAGGTAAGACCAATAGCAATATAGCATAAATATGGATCTGTACAATTTTTAGCAATTTTAACTCCCTGATAAATAACAGCTATAAATAAGCCAATTAGTAAGACGCTGCCGATAAAGCCAAATTCTTCCGCATAGATAGCAAAGATGAAATCTGTTTGCGGTTCGGGCAAATAAAAATGCTTCTGCATGCTATTATCAAAACCAACACCTAAAATCCCCCCAGGTGCAATAGCGAAAAGGGATTGTATAATCTGAAAACCAGCTCCTAAAGGATCTTTCCAAGGATCAATAAACGATGTAATTCGTGCCAATCGATAAGGTGCGCTTAAAATCAAGCCACCCAAACCTCCGGCGCCTAAAATACCTACGCGTACGAAATAAGATAAAGGAGAATCGGCCGCTAACACCATGATAACAATTGAGCAGACCATAACCAAGCCACTGCCAAAATCAGGTTGCAATAAGATCAAGCCAAAACCAATCATTACCAGAAAAGCGGGAAAAAACAAGTCTTTACGAAAGCTTTTGATACGATAGCGCTTTGCCAGATAATCTGCTACATAAATGATAATGGCAATCTTAAAAAACTCTGAAGGCTGGATAAGAAAAGAACCAACACCGAACCAACTACGACTACCATTACGCAAGACACCCACACCTGGAATCAATACCAATATTAATGCGACAACACATAAAAGAAATAAGCGTTTGGCATAGCGGCGCACATGCACTAATGATATGCGGCTGGCAACATACATCACAAATAGACCAAGTAAGGCAAATACCGCCTGACGGCTCATGAAATATGTTGCGTCCTGGAACTTCGCGGCTGCCCAAACTCTCGAACTGCTGCCAACCATAACAATGCCTATGATAAGTAAGACCATGATTTCCAAAGTCAATAGTCTGCATTTTTTAGAAAACATAGCGCCACCACCTTCCCTTCATTGTATGCTCAAAGGAAAAGAAAAAGTAGCAATGCTACTTTTTGCTTATCATTTTCTAATTATCATCTATGTAAAAACAGCTTCATTACTTATTCGATCTCTATTTGCTATTTGATGAAGCAGTCAGCATCTACTTCCCTTTTTTCACCTTATAGCTGCCATCCCATTTAACCAGTTTAGCATGAAGAAGATAACGCAGATCTGTGGAATTTCCCTCTTCATAGGAACATGTTGATAAAGTCACGATATGATCTTGAGTATTTAGCTTTACATTCCGTTTAAAATCGGATAATCCTTCAACCATATTTAAATATTGTTGCCAGCTTTCCTTTGTCGGATAGTTTAGATCATACGATGCCGAAAGATCTTTGGCTGAATGGATACTGAAAATTTCACATCGATAATTTTGCTGAGGTGTAAAAATATATAAATACGGATGTTTATCAAAAAATGCTTTTTCTTTGAATTTTTCAATATCTGTAAACATCGTCTTATGCCACATATTATGTCCATAGATAATGGTATTACGATCTTTAAATTTCCCATCTGCCTGATAATCCATGAAAATGGCACCAGCATAGTTCGCTTTCTTTTCAAACGAATGTGTCAGATAAAAGGAATTATCACTTCCTTTTACGATAGGGTAATTGATATTGGTATCCGGTATGAGTATCCAGGCTAATATTTCATCATTTTTCTTTTTTAAAGCCTTCCAATTCACCGTAAAATCTTTTTCTAGATCATCTGGTATATTACTCAATTGTTGTAGCTCTATTTTCTCTTTTTCTTCCGCATGATTTTGAGAGTATATATGAAAGAGCTGATACCCGGAATAGATAAAGACGCCCAAGGCAATTAAAAATAAAATATCGTATAGGATCTTCTGCCATTTTTTTAATGGTTTCTTTGGCTTTTTCTTACGCATGCAGTATCACTCCTTATTGCTTTTTCATTTTATCATATTTCATAATGCTTTACTAGAAATTCTACCATAGGAACTATCGTAGTACCAGTTGCTGATTACTTAAGTACGATGATTTCACAGCCCTTTTAGGAAAACGTTTTGCCTTGTTTGTTTTACATCGATTCTTTGATCTGCTGCATCTTACTGACGCGGCCATTAAAAAGATACCATATTTACCAAAAAAAGCCTCATCAATCCTTTTGCATCATTACTTAAATCATTTGACATTAGTATGGAGCTAGTGTACTGTATTGTTGACATTTAACTAAATATTTATAGCTATTATAGCC